>DASWAC010000154.1:0-4436 GCA_036391335.1 Ktedonobacterales bacterium | reverse complement strand
CCAGGCGACACCACTCATCCGCGCCATCTGGGCCTCGTCGGCCGTGCTGGTGCTCTGGGCGCTCTCGAACTTCCTGCTCGCTGCGATCTTTCAGTTCCACGCCGAGGTTGCCTTCAAATACACCGGCATCGTCTTGCAGATGCTCCTCATGCAGTCCCTCGGCTCGTTCTACGCGGGCTTCCTCGCGGCTGACGGCGACCCCGCCACGGCGGTCTCGCGAGGGCGCACAGCGGGCATCGTTGCTGGGGTCGCGGGCGCGGTGCTCTGGGGCGCATGGAACATCATCTTCTCGTTCGTGAACCCGTTCCAGTTTGACCTCGGCTCGCTCACCATCATCAACAAAGACACGCTTGACCCCGTCTATGGGATTGGCGCCTCAGTCGCGCTGCTGATCTTGCTCCCGCTCCTGGGGTGGGTCGCTGGCATCCAGGGCGCGCGTCTCTGGCAGACCAATGGCGTGGGGCGTCCCGCACCGCAGCGGCAGCCTGCCCCGACTGGCGGTGGCTTCCGCTTTCAGCTCTCTGGGACGATCCTCTGGGGATTCGTAGGGCTGGTGCTGCTCTCGTTCCTCTTTGGGCAGACCAAGGAGGGGCAATATCTGCTTAGCGTGCTGAGCAACCTGGTGGTGCTCGTCGCCGTGGCCATCGCGATCATCGTGGTCATCTTCGGCGTGCGCTGGCTCTGGCCGCGCATCACAGGCATCCGCACTGCGGTGCACGCGGCGTGGTCTGTGCTGGTGGGCAATTTCGGGGCCGGCAACCGCACGCGCAGCACCGGCTCGCGCCTCATTATCATTGCGGCGGCGCTGGTGCTGGTGTTGCTCTATCCCTACCTCGATCCCTACACCCTGGGCTCGGCGACTGACGCGCGCATCAGCATTCTGTCCGACACGGGCTACTACGTGGTGCTGGCGCTCGGCCTGAATGTGGTGGTGGGCTTCGCGGGCCTGCTGGACCTCGGCTATGTCGCGTTCTTCGTTTTCGGGTCCTACACGTGGGCAGTGCTCGGCGCGCCGCAGTTTTCCGTCATCGCCAAGGCCTTTCACAACCTCAGCGGCTTTCCCGAGCTGTCGCGCAACCTGCCCTTCAATATCCCCTGGGCGTGGTGGTTCTGGCCGGCCCTCCTGATTGGCGCGCTCGTCGCGGCGTTCTTCGGGGTCTTGCTGGGTGCTCCGACCCTGCGGCTACGCGGCGATTATCTGGCCATCGTCACCCTCGGCTTTGGCGAGATCGTGCCGATCCTCTTCCGCCAGACGCCGCGTCTCACCAACGGCACGAATAGCGTCAACGGCATTCCCAGCGCGATCGTGCCAGGGCTGACCTTCCCCATCAGTGATGCCACGCCCTACTTCTATATCGTCCTGGTCGTTATCGCCCTCACGATCATCTGTAACGTCAGAATTCGCGACTCACGCTTTGGCCGTGCCTTTGTCGCGCTGCGCGAGGATGAGATTGCGGTGGCCGCCACCGGGGTGAACACGGTGCGGACGAAGCTGCTGGCGTTCGGCACTGGCGCGTTCTTCTCTGGCATGGCAGGCGTCTATCACGCCGCGCGTCTCGGTGTGATCAATCCGTCGGACTTCAGCTTTTCCGACTCGATCACCTACCTGGCCATGGTGGTGCTTGGCGGCATCGGCAGCATCCCAGGGGTCATTCTTGGGGCAGGCGTGATCGCCTTCCTGAACCTGTATGTGCTCGACCTGATCAACCGCCTGAGCAAAGATCCCAATAACGCGCTCTATGCGCTGCGCGACGTGCAGGTCTCGAATCTGCGCTTCGTTATCTTTGGCACGCTGCTCGTGCTCATGATGCTGACACGGCCCGAGGGGTTGATCCCGAACGCCCGGCGCAGAGCGGAGCTGCATGGCGAAGTGCTGGAAGAAACAGAAAGCCCGGCGATGGATGCCCTCGATGCCGCCATCGGGGGGCCTGCCTATGTGGAAGAGCCGGTGGAGTAAAACATGGCACAGGTCACACAAACATCCTCGCCGGTAGAGCCGACCAAAGACGGCGCGCCCCTGCTCGAGCTGCGGGGAGTCACCAAGTCATTCGGCGGCCTCACGGCCGTGGGTGACCTCAATCTGGTCGTCAATCAGGGCGAGATTGTCAGCATCATTGGTCCCAACGGCGCCGGGAAGACGACCGTCTTCAACCTGATCACCGGGCTCTATAAGCCCAACGATGTCCTGGCGGGGAGGAGCTTCTTCGCCAGCTTTGGCCTCATCTTCCGGCGTCTCGGGCTGATCCTCGCGAAGAAGCCGCTCGCGTTCCTCCGCTGGCTGTTCGTGGTGGCGCTGGGCGTCGTGCTCGGCTTCTTCTTCATCACGAGATTCCTCAACGTGATCATCTATGCCGCCGTGCAAGATGGACACCTGGATCTCGTGCAGCCAACGGTGAACGGCCTGGTTATCGTCTGGACCATCTTCTGGCCGCTCTACCAGTTCTGGACCTTCTACCGCAGCCCCTCAAATGGATTCTGGGCTGAGCTCGACAACCAGGACACTGGGCTGAGCGGCTTCAGTGGCGCGATCCGCCTGAATGGGAATACGCTGCTTGGGGTGACGCCCGATGTCGTGCTCTATCGCGGCGTGGCGCGCACCTATCAGAATATCCGCCTCTTCAATAACATGACCGTCCTCGAGAATGTGCTCGTTGGCCAGCATGCGCGGCTGAAAGCCGGTCTGATCGGCAGTGTGCTGCGCACCCCGGCGGTGCGTCGCGAGGAAGAGGCGGCCCGACAGAAGGCCATTGACCTGCTCAGCTTCTTCGGCACCGAGCTGGTGGATCGTAAAGACGAGGTCGTCTCCAGCCTGGCCTATGCGCAAAAGCGGCGAGTGGAGATCTGTCGCGCCCTGGCGTCGGACCCAAAGATCCTCCTGCTCGACGAGCCGACGGCAGGCATGAATGACTCCGAGACGGTGGACGCAGTTGGCTATATCCGACGGCTGCGCGATGAGAAAGGGCTGACGGTCCTCCTGATCGAGCACAAGCTGACGGTGACCATGGGCATGTCTGACCGGATCGCGGTGCTCGACTATGGCCGCAAGATCGCTGAAGGTCTGCCCGATGAGGTTCGCAATAACGAGCTAGTAATCGAGGCCTATCTGGGCCGCAAGTCGGTGGAAGGCAGCCAGCAAAATGCCTGATATGCTCACGCTCTCGAACGTGGTCGCCGCCTATGGGCCCAGCGAGGTGCTGCACGACGTCAACATCACCGTGGGCGAAGGCGAGATCGTCGCGCTGCTCGGCGCCAACGCGGCGGGCAAGACGACGACCATGAAAACGATCTTCGGCCTCGTGCGCGCTAAGAAGGGCGAGATCACCTTCAGTGGACAGCGCATCGAGCGCGCGCCCACCAGCCAGATCGTGCGCTCAGGGCTGGCGCTGGTGCCTGAGGCGCGGCGCATCTTCTCGCGCATGACCGTCTATGAGAACCTCCAGATGGGCGCCTTCACCCGTGCTCGGGGCGCCAACACCGGCGCCGAGCTGGACCGCGTCTACACGCTCTTTCCTCGCCTGAAGGAGCGCGCCGGGCAGCTTGGCGGCACCCTCTCGGGCGGCGAGCAGCAGATGCTGGCGATGGGACGCGCGATGATGGCGCATCCCCGGCTGATCTGCATGGATGAGCCATCCATGGGACTCTCGCCGCTGCTGGTGCAGACCGTCTTCGATACGATCGAAGAGATTCGTCGCTCTGGGGTGACGGTCTTCCTGGTGGAGCAAAACGCCTTCATGGCCCTCAATGTGGCCGATCGGGGCTATGTCTTGCAGCAAGGCAAGGTCGTGCTGGCCGATAACGCCAAGAACCTGCTGACGAATGATCTCGTGCGCAAGGCCTATCTGGGCGGCTAGGCGGCCTCCGCGGAGGTGAGACGGGCATGGCATCCGCTGTGCCCGTTTTCCATGCACGCGATTCGAGAGGAGTGATACGAAGTCCGGGTGAGGTGTTGAAGGATGTGCTCTCGACTCCCCTGTGGGGGCTCGGCTGCGTCGCTCGTCAGGGCTCCGCAGCACCTCTCCCCCAGCCCCTCCCCGACGCGGGGAGGGGAGTCAGAGTGGCTCACACGCCTCGACACCAGCCGGGAGCAGTGTGCAGAGGGCATCAATGCCCTGGACGCCCATCTCCTTTGGCCCCTCTCCTGCGGGAGAGGGGGAAGGGGTGAGGGCAACGTCTGCCTAGTCCAATCACCCAGCACGATTCCGTATGAGCCGTCGATAGTGTCCGCGTTTTGCTGTGTGAGAAGCTCGTCTGGGCTCACCTTTGTCCACCGGCGAGCAGCGGCCGAAGACCCGGCTCACCCTCGCCATCTCCTCGATGTGGGGGCGAGTGCTCTGTGAGTCTGCTCTCGAGCATGCTCCAGTGACTGGGCTCCCCGACGCCCTAGCGCAGAGCGTAGACCACCGCGACCTCCACGGTGATATCGAGCTGGCCCGGCT
>DASWAC010000153.1:0-4354 GCA_036391335.1 Ktedonobacterales bacterium | reverse complement strand
CGCTGGCCTGGGCTACTCGCGTGAGATGCATCTGCGCCGCCGCGGCTGGCTCCCGCCGCTGCTGGGGCTGGGTGCGGCCGTGCTGCTGCACACCTTCTTCGACTTCGTGGCCTTCGCGGCGGATGCCTATGGGCACAGTGGCGTGCTGACCGCAAACGCGGCGGTGGTGGCGCTGGGCACCGTGCTGCTGGACTACGTGCCGCTCGTGGCGACCCAGCTGCTGCTCTTGCGCGCGGTGCTGGGCGCGCTGGGCCGCGAGGCGGCTATCGTGCGTGAATATCTCGCGGACGAGGTGGGCTCTGGCGTGGTGAAGCCCGACGAATATGCCCTGGTGCAAGATGCCACGCTGCGCAGTGCGGCTGAGCGCGAGTGGGCGATGATCTATGGGGTGCGAGCCTATCTCACCGCGCGGGCGCTGCACCAGAGCCTGACAGGGCTGGCCTTCCGCAGGTGGCATGTGGCCCAGGGCGACCCCGCCAAAGCTATGACTCGCCAGCCAGAGGATGCGTACCGGGCGCGCATTCCGCGCCTGCGGCTCTCGCTGACCCGGCAGGCCGAGCAGCTTGCCCTGGCGGTCTCACCCGACGCGACGACCGGCGCTCTGGGCGCGCGGCGCGAGTGAGGGTGGCGGCCGAGACGCCGCCCACAGCAATGACTCTTCGCGCGGTGTCGGCACAGCCCCATAGGCAGCGGGCACGCGCTGTGGTACAATGGCCTGTGCGGCATGGCTCGGGCGCTCACGCTGGCCACCGCGCATCATCTCGTCTCATGTCACGACGTGTGTCACCATGGGCGCGCGGCTCGCATCGCGCGTCTTTTCGCGTGTATCTCGCGCATCGCAAAGGGGAGTCTTTCCGTGGGAGCCCTTCCAAAAAAACGTGTCTCGAACCATCGCCAGGGCAATCGCCGCCGCTATCATGTCGTCAAGCTGCCCGCGCTTAGCATCTGCCAGCAGTGCAAGCAGGCGCATCGCACCCATCATGTGTGCCCTGAGTGCGGCACCTATCGTGGCATGCAGGTGCTGCCGCCGAAGACCGAAGCGACGAACGAATAGCGCAGCCACACGCTGAGGCGGTGCATCGCGTGACACCACGTTTTGCTTTCGTGTTTCCGGGCCAGGGCAGCCAGAGTGTCGGCATGGGCGCTGATGTTGCCGAGCAGTCGCCCGCGGCTCGCGCTACCTTCGACGAGGCGGATGAGGCGCTGGGCTTTCCCCTCTCGGAGCTTTGCTTCAACGGACCCGAAGAGCGCCTGCGCGAGACGGTGAACACTCAGCCGGCCATCGTCGCGACCAGCCTCGCCTTGCTTGCCGCGCTGGACGAAGCGGCGGAGACTGTGCGGATCGCGATCTCCCCGGCCTTTCTGGCGGGGCACAGCGTCGGCGAGTATACGGCGCTGGCGGCCTCTGGCGGCTGCGGCACCCCGGAGGCGCTACGACTGGTGCGTGAGCGCGGGCGACTGATGCACGAGGAAGGGCTGCGCATCCCCAGCGGCATGACGGCCGTCCTTGGATTAGATGCCCCCACCCTGGAGGACATCTGCGCCGAGGCGACACGAGAGACGGAGATCGCGCTCGGCGACGCCGCGTATGTGCATCCGGGCGCAGGCAAGGTCGTCGTGGCGAACGATAACGCGCCGGGACAGATCGTCATCTCAGGCGCGGAGCGGGCGCTGGCGCTGGCCGGCGACATGGCTAAAGCGCGCGGCGCGAAGCGGATCATTCCCCTGGCGGTGAGTGGCGCGTTTCACTCGCCGGTGATGGCTCCGGCAAGCGAGGCGATGGCTGCGGTGCTCACCACCGCGACCCTGGTGGACCCCACCGTGACGCTCATCGCGAATAGCACCGCCGGCCCGCTGACAACCGCCGCCGACCTGCGCAAAGAGCTCTCGCGGCAGATCGCCTCGCCCGTGCGCTGGACAACCACCATAGAATATCTGGTAGATCGAGGTGTCACCCTCTTTGTCGAGGTGGGTCCCGGCCAGGTGCTCGCGGGCCTCATTCGACGCATCAACAAAGACGCGCGCACCGTTTCTGTGGGATCCTATGCTGAGATCGAGCCGGCACTCGAAGCGCTCGCCAAGCTAATCAGGGATGAGAGAGGCGAATCATGAGTGATGCGAGCAACCAGCTCACCGCGACCGGTGACGCTGATGTCGAGCTAGAGGACAGCCAGCTCGAAGACCTGGGCACCGTTCGCATCGCGCCACGGGTGCTGCGCACGGTGATCGAGGAGGCAGCGCGCGGGGTGAGGGGCGTGGCTCGCCTGGCGCGCTCGGCGGGCAACATCACCCAGCTCGTGGGCCGCGCCATTCCGATTCACGGGGTGGGCTTGCACGTGCAGGGACAGGATGTCAGCGTGGATCTCTACCTCATCGTGGAGCAGAGCGCCAATATGGTGGAGGTGGGCACCGCCGTGCAAGAAGCGGTGAGTGTCGCCATCGAGGAGATCCTTGGCATGCACACCAAGGTCGTGAACGTCTTCGTGCAAGATATCGCCTGAGCCATCATGCCCTCATCATCACGCCCATCATCCCGGCCACGGCTGACCTCAGCGCTGCGTGCGCGCCGTCAGGGACGCATCCTGGCCTTGCAAGCCCTCTATGAGCACGACATCGCCGGCCATGACGCTCCCGCCGTGCTGGCTCGCCACGCCTCCGAGCGGACCAACCTCACGCCGGATGCCATCACCTATGCCGATGAGCTGATCACTGGCGTGCGCGCCACACAGGATGTCCTCGATGAGCACATCGCGCGCGCGGCGAGCGCCTGGCCACTGGAGCAGATGGCAGCAGTGGACCATGTGATCCTTCGCATCGCGTTGTGGGAAATCCTGTACAATAGTTCTGTGCCAGCCAGTGTCGCGATCAACGAGGCAATCGAAGTCGCGAAGCAGTATGGCAGCGACAGCTCGGGGCGCTTCATCAACGGCGTGCTCGGCACCATCGTGGCGGAGGTGGGCAGTGAGCCCGCCCGCAACCTAAGAAGTGAGGAATCCTGACCATGGCCAAGAGCAGAGACGAGATTCTGGCCGAGCTCAAGCCAGTCGTCGCCGATCAGCTGAGTGTTCCCGAGGCAGACGTGACGGACAATGCGTCGTTCACCGATGACCTGCACGCGGACTCGCTGGACCTCGTCGAACTGATCATGCGGCTCGAAGAGAATTACAACATCAAGATCAGCGACGAAGATGCCGAGAAGATCACGACGGTCGGCAAGGCCGTTGATTTTATCATGTCGAAGGCGCAATAAGCGTCCGGTCTCATGAGGCTGGCCCCCTTCTCGCATTGCCGAGCAGGGGGCTTTCGCATGCCCTGTGAGAAGACCATGCGGGCATCACCATCCCGCGGCGCCAGGTGAGATTGCCTGGAGGCGTCGCTCCAGGCTCGAATGCATCCGCCGTGGCTCATGCTTGCATCTGGATGCCCGACGCCGCGACCTCGGCGAGGGTGTGTGCCCCCACTCCCTCACAGGATCAGCATGGCATCGCCAAAGCTGTAGAAGCGGTAGCCTTCCTTCACCGCGACCTCATACGCGTGCAGCATCAGCTCGCGGCTGGCAAAGGCGCTCACCAGCACCAGCAGTGTGGATTTGGGGAGATGGAAGTTCGTGATGAGCGCGTCTACGGCGCCAAAGTGATGCCCCGGCTGGATGAAGATGGAGGTGCGGCCCCCGCACGGCACGACGATTTGCCCTGTGCCCGTCGCCATCTCGGCCGCCGTCTCCAGCACACGCACGCTGGTGGTGCCCACGGCGACGATGCGTCCCCCACCGGCATGCGCCTCGTTGATGGCCCGCGCCGTCTGGGCATCGAGCGAATAGGCCTCGCTGTGCATCTTGTGCTCATCGAGACGCTCGACCTCCACCGGGCGGAAGGTGTCGAGCCCGATGTGCAGCGTGACGAATGCCGCGCCCACCCCCGACGCGCGCAGGCGTGTGAGCAGCTCTGGCGTGAAGTGCAGGCCCGCCGTGGGCGCCGCCGCCGAGCCGGGCTCGTGCGCGTAGACCGTCTGGTAGTGTGTCGGGTCTTCCAGCGGCGCGGTGATATATGGCGGGAGGGGCATCTGCCCGATGCGCGTCAGGGCGGTCGCAACCTCGCCATCTGGCGCGCTCAGCCGCACTATGCGCCCGTGGAATGGGGTGTAGTCCAACACCTCGACATGCAATGCGCCATCGTCGAAGGTCACCCGATGGCCGGGCCGGGTGCGCCTGCCTGGATTCACCAGCGCCTCCCAGACATCCGTGCCGAGGTCCGGGCGCGCCGCTAGCAGCAGCACCTCCGTCTGGCCGCCGGTGCCCTCCTTCACGCCCTTTAGGCGAGCGGGCAACACCTTGCTCGCGTTGGCCACCAGCAGA
>DASWAC010000152.1:0-2351 GCA_036391335.1 Ktedonobacterales bacterium | reverse complement strand
TCACCGTGATGTTCCTCGACATGGTGGGCGTGATGCGCATTGGTGACCCGAGCAAAAGGCCTGTGCGCGCAATGACACTCCATAAGGAGAACTCGGCACGTTCCTATCACGCGCTTGTTCGCTCAAGGCGCCACGATCGGGCATTCCGGCATCATGCAGGCCATCTGTGAAAATCTGTATGTCCATTCGGTGGCGCTGGGCCAGAGACGTTGTGCCTGCTAGGGAGAAGGGAGCCTGCCCCCACCAGCGGACGACCTGCGCGTCCACCAGGGGGCAGGCGTTTCATGTCACACCTGCTTCCCACCGTAGAAGGTGGCCCAATCGAGCGACTGCACCTTGCCATGCTGGATGGTGTAGAGGTGCATGCAGCGCCCAGGGGCTACCCATCCCGGCGGCGAGGCATGCTCATAGGTCAGCACATAGTGCGGCTGAAGGATCCGCACGCTATCCACCGCGAAGACCAGTCCGGGATGAGCGGTCCGGAATCCCTGGAAAAAGGCCAGCAACTCCGTGCTTCCCGTGGCCACCGTAGTGGTGCCCTTTGGGGTGGAGGCGGTGAGCACCCCATCGGGGGCATAGATATTTACCAAGGCAGTAAAGTCGCCAGACTGGATGCCGGCATTGAGCGCCTGAATATAGCTGGCGATGACGTCCTGATCGGGTGGGTCAGCGGGTCCTTTGGACTGGGCACTCGCCACCGCGCCGCACCCACTGAGCGCCGTGACCGCGAGCGTCGCCAAGAGCGCAAAGCCCGCCACGAGCAAACGAATGTGCCGTTTCATCGAGCCGAACATCCTTTCTTAGGTCATGGGGCTCATGGCCCTCAATGTTGGGCAGCGCACCCCAAAGGTGTGTGCCACGAGAGTGACTATATCAAGGGTGGCAGCACGCGCGGGTACATGATGAATAGATTCGTGTACATGTTCATGTACATGTTTTCCTGCTGAGGTCATTGCGCGTTGCCGTCCGCGTGTGTTAGTATGCCGAGCGAGCCTGGGACCTGACGGGCGCCAGGCCACAATGGGGAGGCTGCTCACCATGCCTCACTTCCGCACCTTCGCCGAGGCTCTGCGCGTCCACCGCAAGGCCGCCGGCCTCACCCAGGTCGAACTGGCTGTGCTGGCCGAGACCAGTCGTGGCGAGGTCACCTCCCTAGAGAGCGGGAAAATTAAGGCACCTCATCCCGTCACCGCCGAGGCGCTGGCTAGTGCCCTGGACCTTGACGGCCCCGAGCGGGAGCACTTCCTTGCCCTCGCCCGCGGCCGAGAGTCCACGGTGCCGCAGCCCTCCCAACCCGCCCAGCTGCCCCTGGTGGGCCGCCGCACTGAACTGGCCCTGCTTGATGCCCTCCTCGACGGCCATGGTCCCCCAGCCCTCTTCGTGGCTGGGGAGCCCGGGATCGGGAAGACCCGCTTCCTCGCTGAGTCGGCCAGGCTCGCGCAGGCGCGGGGCTGGCAGGTGGTCACCGGGGGCTGCACCCGGCAGAGTGGGCAAGAGCCCTATGCGCCGTGGCCCAGCGCCCTGGGGCGTCACCTGGCCGCCACCGCGGTGGCCGCTCAGCGCCAACGGCTGCAGGGCTGTGCCTGGCTGGTCCGGCTCCTCCCCGAGCTGGCTGAGGGGCGTTGGGTCCCCACGCCCTCGTGGACGCTGCCTCCAGCCCAGGAGCGCCGCCTCGTGGTCCAGGCGGTAGGCCGCTATCTGGCCAACTGTGCCGGCCCATCGGGGACCCTGCTCGTGCTGGATGACTTGCAGTGGGCTGGGGACGATGCTATTGCCCTCCTCGCCAACCTGGTGCCGGGGGAGGATGGAACGCGCGGGCCCCTCGTACGGCTCCTGGGTGCCTATCGCTCCACTGAAGTGCGTCCCGCCCAGCCATTAGGGATCTTCCTCGCCGATCTGGCCAAAGACGCGCAGGTGACGAAACGGGCCCTGCCCTTGCTCACCGACGAGGAGGCAGGCCAGCTCCTCGAGGAGGCCGTGCGCGAGCATGACTTTGATGGGGAGTCCTCCGACCAGGACATCACAGCCGTACGGGAGCAGCTGGTGCGCCGGGCACACGGGCTCCCCTTTGCGTTGATCTCTAGTGTGCGCGCGCTGAAGTCCGGAGTGCCTCTCGCTCAGCTGAACACCAAGGATGCGCTCAGTGATGGCATCCGCGCCCGGGTGGCGGCCCTCGCAGACCTGGCCCAGCGGCTTCTTGGGATTGCTGCCGTGATCGGCCGGGTCTCGCCGGTCCGCCTCCTGCTCACCCTCATCCGCGCCGGAGCGCAGGCTGGCGACGGCGAAGCGGATCGTCGTTTGGGTAATCGCCCGTAATGCGCGCTCCACCGCCTCGGGATGGAGGCGCAAGT
>DASWAC010000151.1:0-8132 GCA_036391335.1 Ktedonobacterales bacterium | reverse complement strand
CAAGACACCCGCGATGGGCTCATGCGGCGTGCGGCTCGCGCGCACCGTGGGCGCTTCCCGTCGCATTCGGCTGACGATGGCGTCTTCGAGAACGGCCGTCGGAGGCTTCAGGCACCCGGCGAGCACCAGCTGGAATGCGGTCATGCTCCAGCCCCACCTGCCGCGCCACCACCTCTCGCGGCCAGCTTCGCGATCTCCTGCTTGTTCAGCTCGATTGCCGCCTGATAGAACCCCACCAGGAACTCGAGCTGCTCCGTCGTGTAGGTCTCGAAGAGCCCGCCGAAAGCGGCGCCGATCGACAGGTACACGTTCTCGCCCGCCGCGAGCTTCTTCTGGTTCGCGGAGACGATCACCTTGCGACGGTCCTTGGCGTCGGGCTTGCGCCGCACCAGGTCATGCCCGACGAGACGGTCGATCACACTGGTCACCGCGCCGGTGGTGAGGCCCAGCCGCTTCGAGAGCTGGCCGGCGGTCATCGGGCCCTCACGCAGCAACGCGGAGAGCGTCTTCATATCCGTGATTCCCAGGCCATAGGTCGCCGCCGCAGCCTGGTGAAAGAGCGCCGTCTCCGTGCTAAACAGCTCACCCAGCACATAGAGCTGGCCCGCCAGCTCACGCCTGTGCTCCTCCTCTTGCTTGATGGCATCACTGGATTTTCCGACCATCAGCACTCTCCCTTGACAAATGTTATCTTGATGATTAAGATAATGAATCGTAAAGATATTTTACCACGCGCCGGTCACCGGCGCAAGGAAGGATGCCATCCCATGAGTCCAAAGACGAATGCCGCGTCACTACCGGCCACTACTGTCGAGGCGGCCTACACGACTGGGTCCGTCATCTCACGCGACGGTGTCACCATCGGCTATCGCCAGCTGGGGACAGGCCCCGGCCTGGTCGTGGTGCACGGCGCCATGGAATCTGCCCAGAGCCATATGCAGCTCGCCACAGCGCTCGCCGACGCCTTCACCGTCTACGTCGTCGATCGCCGTGGTCGTGGCCTCAGCGGTCCGTATGGCCAGGCGTATACCGCGCAAGAGGATGTGGATGACCTGGACGCCATCCTCAGCCAGACCGGCGCGCACGGCGTCTTTGGGGTCAGCTCGGGCGCCATCATCTGCCTCCGCGCGGCCCTCAGCCTGCCGGCAATTCACCGGCTGGCGCTCTATGAGCCGGCACTCGTCCAGTCGCCCAAGCAGATCAAGGCCGTCCTGACGCGCTTCGACCAGGAGCTGGCCCAGGGCAAGACCGCTGACGCGATGGTCACCGCGATGAAGGGCGCGCAGATGGGGCCACCAATCTTCAACCTCATGCCGCGCTGGCTCCTGGCGCGCCTGACGACGATGGCGATGGCCGCAGAGGCGAAGAGTGCGAAGCCCGGCGAGGTGACGATGGGCATCCTCGGCCCGACGCTGCACTATGACTTCGCCCTCATTGCCGAGACGAGCGGAAAGGAAGAGATGTTTCGCTCGGTGCGGCAGGAGACGCTCTTGCTCGGCGGCAGCGCGAGCCCGGCCTATCTGAAGCAAGCGGTTCGCACTCTGGCGGGCATCCTGCCACATGCCAGGCGCGTGGAATTCCCGGGACTCGACCACGGCGGCTCCAGCGACCTGAGCGCGACCAATCGCCACGGGAATCCGGCGGTGGTGGCGCAAGAGATACTCCGCTTCTTCGCCTGAGCTGGCGACTCACGCGTGCCCCAGCGGCAGCGGCGCCATCGCATCGCTTGCCGTTGGGGGATGCGCGACGAGGGCATCTAACCCATAGCCACCCTCGATCAGCTCTTTGAGATGCTCGATGAATCGCACCATGGGCGCGCCGTCCACCACCTCGTGATCGGCAGTGATCGTGAGGCAGAGCATGTCGCGCGCGACCACCTGGCCGTCGAGAATGGCGGGCTGGGCGCTCACGCTGCCCACGACAATCGAGAGCGTGTAGTCCGAAACGGGGGTGATGCCCCATCCGGTTCCCGTGCCGAACATGCCCGGCGCCGTCACCATCACCGTGCCACCGATGCTCCGCGTGAGCGCGGGGAAGTGGCCGAACGCCCGCCAGAACGCGGTGCGCAGGATGTGCGGCAGCCACGGGTAGGCCCGCCGCGCGCGCATCGCCCACGCGCTGCCGATGCCCGCCGCCTGTGCCGCGCGAATCTCGCGATGGATCTCGCCGAGGCTCTTGCGGTTCGCCTGGCGCAGCACATAGGGCGCGGCCTGCTTGTGCCCGCCCACGTCGTGCTCGATGGGCATGCAGACATCCACATCGTCATAGAGCACGAGATGGCGTCGCCCGCTCCGGTGGGCCTGCATCTGCGGATGCCGCGCCACAGCCACCGCGACACAGCGGACGAGATAGCCCGTGAAAGAGACGGCCACGCCCGACCGCCGGTGAAGGTCTCGCAGCGATCGGCGCGCCTCGGTGACATCCACCTCGATGAGCGCATGCATCAGGGGCACACGCCGCGCCGCGCGCAGTGAATCCACGATGGGCACGCGAATCCACGGGAACGGGACACTATGAGTCGTCTGCCGGTGCCTGGCTGCCACGGGAACGCCGCCTTCCCTCTCGGCCTCTCACTGGGAGGATGCCTTTCACTCTCAGCATACGTCGCCAGTGGCCTCGCGGCGGGAATTCGCGCGGGATTGTGACCCACGCGTGAGGGACCGGCGCAACCGCTCTTTACAGGGTGAAGCGGACGATCGCGCTCGCGCCGCGCAGCGTGACCCACAGATTGCCGTCGGCGCCCACCGCTAGCAAGAAGGGCAGTCCCTCGATCGCACTGCTGATGGGATACTTGGTCACGACGCCTGCCGTCGTGACACGGTCGAGCGTGTTGTTCCCGCTGTCCGCCATCCAGAGGTTGCCATCGGGTCCCGCCGCGATGCCTCGGGGGTCGCTCTGCTGGTCGGGCAGCGGATAGCCGGTGATGGGCTGGCCCGAGGGAGCGACACTCAGCACACCATGCACCGTTGGGGCCGTCACCCAGAGGTGGCCGTCGCTGCCCGCCGCGATGCCAAACGGCTGTGGCCGCACGGCGCCGAGCGCCACATATTGGCTCGACACGCCATATTGCGTCACCGCTCCGCTCATGGTGATCGCGCCGACGGCGGTGATGGACGCTTCGGTGAACCACAGCGCGGGCGCGGGACCATTCGCCGTCTGGAGCATGGGACCGCTCGTGATGAGGGTCGCCTGCGGGTTGGTGTCTGACGGCAGGGTAAACTCGGTGATCGCGCCGGCGGTGGTCATGCGGGCAATCTTCCCACTCCCCGATTCGCAAACCCACAGGTTCCCGTCTGGTCCCGCGACGATGCCCTCAGGCGCGCTCCCGGCCGCGAGCGAAAACTCGGTGAACTGGCCCGTGGGCGTCAGCCGGCCAACCATGCTGCTCACATTGTCGGTATACCACAGGTTGTTGTCCGGACCTCGGGTGATGATGAGCGGGCTGCTCTTGGCGCGCGGCAGGGTAAACTGGGTGATCTGCCCGCCCGGCGTGATGCGCCCAATCTGGCCCAGGCCCGGCTCGGTGAACCAGACATTGCCGTCTGGCCCGGCCGTCACGCCCACCGGCTGCGCCCCTGATGGGAGGGCGAAGGTCGTCGCCACGAATGGCACTCGCGTCGCCGTCGGGCTGGGCTGCGCCGTCACGGTGGGAAGTGAGGTCTCCGTGGGCAGCACAGTGGCCTGCGTGATGGATGCCACCGGCGTGGCATGTGGCGCGGGGGCAACGCCGAGGATCTGGAGGGGCGGCGGCGCATAGGTCGCGCCGGCGACCACCAGTGCCGCCACCAGCAGGCCGCCCGAGACCACACCCAGGCAGCCAAAGCTCCGGCTGGCCTCCGTCACGCGCGTGTCGAGCTGCCCTACCCCATCTTGCAGCTGGCCCGGCAGGCCCTGGAGCTGGCCCGGCACATCGAGGGCCTTGTCTTTGGCGAAGTCTTTGACGCCATAACGGTCGCGCCGGCGCGCCACTCGGAACCAGCCATACCACGTCGTCCCATTCGAGACGAATCCGAGCCCCATGGCGATCACTGGGCCTACCTCCACCAGCGCGGTCAGTGCCGGGCCAGGGGTCAACGCGAGCAGCGAGACGTTGCCGATGAGCACCGCCGTGAGCACGAGCGCCGTCACCAGTGAGGATGACGAGCCCACCCGCGCCAGCCAGGCCGCCAGCTTGTCGTCCAGCGAATTGAGCTTCTTGAGACGCTCCAACACCATATGCGGTCCCTCCCCGGCAGGCATTGTCATGCCGCCCGCCTGGGAAGTCAAGTGAGCGGCATCACAGTTGGCTCGCGGCCACTCCACAGGGGAAGACGGCGCGTCTGTCGCCACTCGGCATCCCCTCAGGTCATAGCGCACTCGCGCGGGCTGGTGTGGTCTGCTACAATGCCGCTGGCACGACTTGGCCGCACTGCGCTCTGGCCTCGTGAAATATTGATTGATAGCTATCGCGAAGAGGATGGACTTCCCAATGAAGCTGTCTCGCAGAACTACCCACTCGGGTCTCCTGATGCTCATCGTGCAGGCGCTCGCCATCGCCCTGGTGGGGTGCAGCCCGTTCAGCAGCGCCACTGCCGCGCCACCAGTGCCCACCGCCACGCCTAAGCCGCCGACGGCGGAAGACTACGCGGCCAAGATGGTCAGCGGGATGTCTCTCGACGACAAGCTGGGCCAGATGATCATCATGCAGTTCTACGAGCCGACCTATACCGCCCAGCAAAAGGCCATGGTCGTCCCGGTCCACCCCGGCGGCGTCATCCTCTATGACTACTCGATGGGCACCGCCACCCAGGTGAAGGCCCTCCTGGCGAGCGGGCAGCAGGACAGCCCCATCCCCATGCTCACCGTCCTCGATGCCGAAGGCCGCTATGTCGATCGCCTCAACAAATATCTGCCCCCCCGTCTCTCCGCCCCCGAGATCGTCGCCACCAACAGCCTCGACGTCTCCCGCCAGCAGGGCACCCAGATGGCCCAGGACCTGCTCAGCTTTGGCTTCAACACCGACCTGGCCCCGGATGTGGATGTGGACCTCACCCATGGCACCGGCGCCATCCAGTGGGGCCGCACCTTTGGCATCCAGCCCGACCCGGCCATCGTGACCAGCTACGCCAGCGCCTGGACTGACGCCCTACAGCGCCAGGGGGTCATCGCGTGCGCCAAGCACTTCCCCGGCCTGGGGGCGACTACCCTCAACCCGCATGCGACCCTGCCCACCATCACCCGCACCCGTGACCAGCTCGAGGCGGTCGAGTGGGCGCCCTACCGGGCCATGATCCAGTCCGGGCAGCTGCAGATGATCATGTCCACCGATCTCTTGCTCCCCGCAGTGGACAAGACGATTCCGGCCGAGCTCTCCAAGCCGATCATCACCGGGATCTTGCGCGATGAGCTGCATTTTACCGGCGTCGCGGTGACCGATGCCCTCTATATGACGGGCATCTCAGACAAGTACACGGTGGTGCAGGCGGCGGTGCTGGCCTATGAGGCGGGCAACGACATGATCATGGCCCCCTGGCGGCCCAGCATGATGACGGGCATCGTGGCGGCGATGAAGAAAGAGCTCGACGCGGGCCGCTACACTCAGGCGCAGGTAGACGCCTCGGTGACGCGCATCCTGGCGCTCAAGATTCGCATGGGCCTCCTCAAGGTGGCGGGCTACACCCCGTCCTTCGCCAACGGCATCGGCGCCCCCGTGAGCGGCACGGCGGCCACCGCGACGACACCGACGGTCACCGCCACGAAGACACCGTAGGAATCAGAAGCCCAGGCCGCGCTCTTTGAGGCTGACGAAGCGCTGATGGCCCAGCACGATATGGTCGAGCAGCTCGACATCGAGCACTTCGCCCGCCCTGCGCAGCTGCTCTGTCGTGCGGATGTCTTCGGGTGAGGGGGTCGGGTCACCGGACGGATGATTGTGCACGACGATGATCGAGGGGCAGTTCCGGCTCACCGCCGGGCGGAAGACCTCGGCGGCGCGCACCACACTGGAATTCACTGTGCCCTGGTAGACGGTCTGCGTTGCGATCACGTTATTCTTGGTGTCCAGGCAGATGACCCGCAGCTGCTCCTGAGGGAGATAGCCCATCTCGACCATCAGCATCTCGGCGACGTCGCCAGGACGCGTGATCTGCCGGCGGCTTGCGGTATCCAGCAGGGCGAGGCGGCGCCCCAGCTCCAGCGCGGCCTTGATGGCGGCGGCCTTCGCCTGCCCCAGCCCGCGCTCGGCGCAGAGCTGCGCGAAATCCGCCTGGAGCAGGCCGCCAAGTCCTTGGTAGTCCCGCAGGATGCGCTGCGAGAGGGCAATCGCGTTCTCGCCCTGGCGCCCCACGCGCAGGAGGATGGCCAGCAGCTCTTCCGACTTGAGGGTTGACGCGCCATAGAGCTCCAGCCGTTCCCGGGGCCGCTCATCGCTGGGCATCTCGCGCACGGTGACATCTCGTGTGGCCGAATCTCCCTGGATCGCCATCCCACATGCCTTCCCATGTCGCGCCGCCAGCCTGCTCATCCCATGCTATCACCCAATGTGTCAACGGCGCAAGAGATCCCGTGCGCCCACTGTCCCCTTGATATTTGGGCAGGCGCTGAGTACACTTGTGCCAGAGTGGCAAGATCCACATCTCTTCTTTTCACACTCGCTCGCGTGCCACTCACCCGAATCTCTTTTGCTCGGCCAATGAATGGGAAAGAAGGGCATCATGCGACGAAGCATCCTCATGGCCTGCGCTCTGCTTGGCGCACTCGCCACACTCGCCGGCTGCGCCAGTGCCACGGCCACCGCACCACATCCCGCGCCAACGGCGACCAGCGTGCCCACTACGTCTCTCTCGTGGCGCGAAGTCGCCATGCCGTCTGGCGTCTCGCTGAAGGACAACACCTATCTCAGCGCCGCGCCATCACCAGCCCATGTGGTCTGGGCATGTGTCGCGCTCAGCCGTCAACAGTTCGCCATCTGGGCGCTCCGTGCGCCTGGTGGAACCTGGCAGCACAGCGGCATGATCAGCCCCAGCGTGCCACCACTTGACGGTCGCTGTGTCCCCATTGCCGACCAGATTGACCCTCATACACTTGCCGTCGTCTTCTCGACCGTGGCAGATGGGGATGTCGCTTATGGGACCACCAGCTATATCTCCACCGATGACGGCGCTCACTGGCAGCAAGTCGGTGACAAGATCGCGGTCACTGAGATGGCGGAGGTTGGCGGGCATACGATCGCGGTGCTCAGCGACACGAGTGTTCCACCTGGGACGGCTGGGCTGGTCATCAGTCGCGACCACCTGCGCACGTGGACCAACGTCGGCATGCCTCAGGCTGAGGCAAGCCAAATCACGCGATTCTGGCTGAATTCCACTGGTGAAATGCTGGCTGGCACACGTAATTTCCTCTGGCGCAGCAGCAACTCCGGGATGACCTGGGTGCACGCCCCTGGCTATTCCTTTGGCGCGGACTATGTTGTCTGGCTCCCATCAGCGCACATCTGGCGCATGTGCCATGAAACGGGGGTGATGAGTGGCGAGATCAGTTGCACTGATGACCTTGGCAAGTCGTGGGAACAGTCGCCCCAGGTCGGTCTGCAAACATGCCAATTTAACTTCATGACCGCGAATGGTGACGCGTTCATGTATTGTCCCACCGCCACCGGCCAGAAAGGCTGGCTCATGACACTCCCACTGATTGCCCGCCAATGGGTGGACCTCGGCCCCGCCCCGGGTCTTGTCCTCGCCGCGTGGGATGATGGGACGCTCTGGAGTCTCGACGGGCAGGCGGGCAATCTCTACACGACAACCCTCACGGCATAGTCAGCCGCACCAATCTTCCCTTCACAACTGGCCTTGCGCACTATTGCTATGGGAAAGAAGCTCTCTCATGCGATCACTTGTCATGTCTCTCGCCCTACTCGTTCTCCTAACTGGCTGCGGCTCAGCGGTACCTCGCGCCGCGTCCCCTTCCGCCACGAGCACGCCGCATCCGGCCCTCACCTGGCGCCAGTTCGCCCTCCCGGCCAATGCCTCACTCATGCGTGACGCCGGGTTCACCGCCTCATCGGGGGCGAGCCACATCGCCTGGGCATGCGCGCCCGACACGCATGGCGCGTTCAACGTCTGGGCGCTTCATAGCCCGCAGGGCGCGTGGCAAGA
>DASWAC010000150.1:0-2759 GCA_036391335.1 Ktedonobacterales bacterium | reverse complement strand
GAGGGGCAGTGGAGTGGTCACCGGCGGGTCTGGCGCCATCAGCCAGCTTCCCGTCACCTTCGCGTCACGCACTGAGCAGCCTGAGGGAAGGACGAGCCCGGAAGAGCTGCTGGCCGCCGCGCACGCGACCTGCTTCGCTATGGCCTTCGCGAATGCGCTCGATAAGGCGGGCACCCCGCCGCAGGCGGTCAGCGTGAATGCGCACTGCACCCTCGATCGGGTGGAAGGCGCCTTGCGGGTGACCACGATGCAGCTCATCGTGCGCGGCACGGCGAATGGCGCGACACAAGGCAGCTTTGCCGCCATCGCGCAGGAGACCAGCGACACCTGCCCGATCTCGCAAGCGCTCACCGGCAACGTTCAGATCAGCGTGGACGCCACGCTGGAATAGCGCGGGTACTTTTCGCCCACACCATGTCACACATTTGGGCGCTCTTTCGCATAGAGATGGCAGATTGTGCCACCATAGGCACTAATGCCGGTGAAGGAGCGCCTCGTGAGTGATGTGACCACCAAGACACCCCAGCCCCCATCAGGGTCTCAGGTCCCGGCTGCTCGCACCACCGCCAAGCTGAAGGCGCTCTCGAAGGATTCCGCAGGCCACGGCCCTGTCGTCATTCCGGCGGACCCAGCGCTCAAGCGCGCCTGGGGCAAGGCGCACGCCCCCATTGGCGCCGGACCCATCTCGGTGCCCAGGCGCACGATGCTCATGCTGGCCGTGGTGGCCATCTTCGCCGCCGGGCTGATCGCCGCGCGACCACTTCTCGCCAGCGCCAATGGCGCGCCTCAGCTGCGCACCTTCGCGGGCCTGCTGCCGTGGTCAGCCCCCACGGCCACAGCCTATGTGCCGCCGCACAGCAGTGATCCCGGGAAGCAGGCCATCATTAACGAGATCGTTGCGGTCTTCGGCTCCTATGCGCCTGGCGCTCTCAATGTGGCGCGGTGCGAGTCCGACTATGACCCCAACTCGCGTAATGTGATCGCCATTGGGAACAGCCACGCCATGGGCGTGTTTCAGATTCTCTATCCCTCGACGTGGAACGGCACCTCATATGCGTCGTCGTCCCCCTACGATCCCCATGCCAACATCCGCGCGGCCTACGAGATATTCAAGCGCGATGGCTATAGCTGGCGCGAGTGGCAGTGTAAGCCCTGACCTAGTCCCCGGCAGGGTCATAGCCTTCGCGCGTCTCCGCGATCTTGCGCGCTGGGCGGGAAGGGAAGAGCTGATCGAGTGCCCGCGTGACCCCCGCGGAGAGCCCGACGGGCGTGGGGTGTGCCCCTTCGGTAATTGGTGGCATGGCGATGGCCCGCACCGTGTGTCGGGCGCGGCGCACGAGACTGGTCGCTCGCGAGGTGACGCCACTCGCGGAGCCGCCGCGCCTGTCCGGCCGCCGGGGAATCTGCCGCCGCGAGTCGCGCTGCTGTGGCGTGGATGACATGGCCCTTCCCCGTTTGGCCTAAAGCAACCAACACGACTTCCAGTCGTAGTGTAACATGCTAGGGTGTAGACTGACAGAGAAGCTGCTCCGGCAGGGTCAGGATGACAACGCCGCCACACACTGTGAGGGAACACTTGGGCAGAATATTCCACCGCAACCCCGATGAAATCCGCGAGCGCGCCTTAGAGCAAGCAGCCAAGAAATATCAGGAGGGCTGTGACGGCTGCGTCACCTCATATCTTGAGCTGGCTCGCCAGCATGGCGCGACCGAGCAACAGATCGAGCAGGCGCTTGCCCGAGCCGCTATGAGCCGCCGCAAGCTGCTCCGGTTCGCCGGGGCCGCCGTCGCCGCCGGCATCGCCGGCACGGTGCTCAGCCCCGTGGGAGCGAGCGCCGCGCCATTCTTCAAGCATGAGGACCAAGATGTCGGCCCCGTGCCCGGCTTCTTCGGCACCGATAGCTGCACCTCGCTCAAGGCCGCGACCGCCGCTGGCATGCCGCTGAACTTCTACATTGGGGAGCTTGGCGGCACGCACAATAGCCTCGACTGCTTCGACATAGATTCCGCGCAGCGAGTGGGTCCCGCGTTTACCCACAGCTACTGGGGGGTGTGCGGCCCAACCTATGCCAACGGCGATCCCTCGCAGTATGGCGACCAGCAAGCGGGCCTGGCAGTGGATGCGTGGAATCGCAGCCTCTACGCCGGCGCGCGCACCATCTTCGCCGATGTCGAGGCTGGATTCGGCGGCTGGGGCACAGGCGCGACTCCCGCACAGAATGCCGCGCTGCTCGACGCATGGCTCAAGCGCATCACAGCTGAGGGATTCATCCCCGGCGTGTACATCAATAACAGCAATAAGCGTGACTGGTTCCCCACCGGATACGTGGCCGCCACCCCGTTCGTCTATTGGGTCGCCGGTGGCAAGAAGGCCGGCTCGATGTGCGCCCCATGCCAATCGCACTGCGACACCCTGCGCCCCACATTCAGCGCGTGGATGAGCACCACCCAGAATGAGACCTTCGGCGGCATGGCGGCGGCGCTCTGGCAATATTGGCTGAGCGAGCTGGGCTGCGCGGGCGACTTCAACTACTCGCCGCAACCAGCCTATACGCAGTTCCATCCGGTGACCGTCGAGCAGCTCAAGGCCGGCACGCAGCCCGGCGCAAACGGCGTGCCCACGGATGCCACGCCCACCCCAGGCGCGACGCCCACGACCACTCCGACGCCCTAGCCCACGCTCCGTAAATCTGGCCGGTGCGCCACGTCTCATCTTCAGGTAGATGATGCTCCTGAGGCTGAGAGGCAGCGCGCATGAT
>DASWAC010000149.1:0-2488 GCA_036391335.1 Ktedonobacterales bacterium | reverse complement strand
AACCGGGCCGGCATCGGGCGCACCCTGCACCGCATCAGCGCCATCCGCAACCGGCGCGGCGAGGTGGTCGGGCTCACCTGCCGGGTGGGGCGGGCGGTGCGTGGGACGGTGGCGCTGCTGCGCGATGTGATCGAGGAGGGTCAGTCGATCCTGATCCTGGGGCGGCCCGGGGTGGGCAAGACGACGCTGCTGCGGGAGGCGGCGCGGGTGTTGGCGGATGAGCTGGGCAAGCGGGTGGTGGTGGTGGACACGAGCAACGAGATCGCCGGGGATGGGGATGTGCCGCATCCCGGGATCGGGCGGGCACGGCGGATGCAGGTAGCGCGGCCGGCGGAACAGCACCGGGTGATGATCGAGGCGGTGGAGAACCACATGCCCGAGGTGATCGTGATCGATGAGATCGGGACGGAGCTGGAGGCGGCGGCGGCGCGCACGATTGCGGAGCGGGGGGTGCAGCTGATTGGGACGGCGCATGGGCGGACGCTGGAGAACTTGCTGGTGAACCCGACCTTGTCGGACCTGGTGGGGGGGATCCAGAGTGTGACGCTGGGGGATGAGGAGGCGAAGCGGCGGGGGACGCAGAAGACGGTCCTCGAGCGCAAGGCGCCTCCCACCTTCGATGTCCTCATCGAGCAAGAGGAGCGCCATCGCCTGGGTGTTCACCTCAACGTCGCCGCCGCTGTGGATGCCATGCTGCGCGACGATCCGCTGATGCGAGAGATGCGCGAGCGCGAACCCGATGGCGCCATTCGGCGATGGAAGGAAGCCGTCGAGCCTGTCGAGCGCCCTGAGCCGGCCTTTGCCCCCTGGCGCGAGAGCCAGCGTCTGCACGACGAGCGCTTCCCGCGCGACGAGCGCCCAGGGCGCGGCGATCGTGCCCCGCGTGATGACCGTCCGGAGCGCCCACCGCGCCGCCAGACACGCTCGGCACTGGCAGGGCAGCCAACCATACAGAAGCCGTGGTGGCAGGCTGCCCAGTCGTCTGACAATGGCGAGCCAGGTGCGCGCCGCCCCAAAGGAAGCGAGGAAGCGGCCGGGAGTTGGCTGGATCCTGAGCTTGCCCAGAGCATGCCATTGCTCATCGAGCAGCGCGAAGCCACCGCCGCCGAGAACGCGGCGCAGGCGCCTGCCGGTGAGAGCCGGATTCGCCGGCGACGTATCTTTCCGCTGGGAGTCAATCGCCACCGGCTGGAAGCCGCGATAAGAGAGCTTGGCGTCCCCGCTGAGGTCACCGATGATGAGCAAGACGCGGACGTCATCTTCGTGCTGCGCGGCATGCGCCGCAAATATCCAGACCGCATCGAGGCCGCGGAGGCCAGCGGGCGAGCGCACGAGCTGCGCAGTGACAGCATGGATCGCCTGCGCGAGGCGCTGGTGGGTCTGCTGGCCGTGGGACGTCCTATGGTGGATGAGTAATTTCCCACGCAGGGTGCGCTCGATCTAGGACTGTGAGACATCTCCACGTCGGGCGCGTATACAGTACTGAGGGCTAAAAGACTATTACGTCGCGCTCTGTCATCGTTTCGTCTGGGCATGCACCTCATGCATCAAAAATGGGCTAAAGCGAGGATCCATTCATGACCACTTCAGCGACACTTCCCACCAGCGCGGCTCCATCACGACCGCTGGCCACGGCCCTGACGATCGTTGTGCCCACACGCAACGAGCGCCACAACGTGGCAGCCGTGGCCGAGCGACTGGCCTCAGTGCTCGGCGAGACGGCGTATGAGCTGCTCTTTGTGGATGACAGCGACGACGAGACCCCTGAGGTGATCACCCGCCTGAGTGAGCATGACCTCCGAGTACGGCTCATCCACCGCCGCCAGACGGAGCGCGTGGGCGGGCTTTCCACCGCTGTGCTCGATGGGCTGCGAGCGGCCCGCAGCGAGCTCATCGCTGTGATGGATGCCGACCTCCAGCATCCGCCTGAGACCCTCGCCGCGATGCTGCGCGTGGCGCCAGAGCACGATATCGTAGTGGCCAGCCGCTACATCCCTGGTGGCAGCGCGGGCGGCCTCGCCGGAGTGCATCGTCTGGCGGTCTCGCGGGGCAGCGCTGGAGTGGCGCGCCTCTTCTTCTCGCGGGTGCGGCTCTGCACCGACCCGATGAGCGGCTTCTTCCTCATGCGTCGCTCAGTCATCGAGGGATGCGAGCTCAACCCCGTCGGCTTCAAGATCCTGCTCGAGGTGCTAGTCCGTGGCCGGTGGTCACGTCTGGCCGAGGCGCCCTACACGTTCGCCGAGCGCAGCGCCGACGAGAGCAAGGCAAGTCTGCGTCAGGGCATCGAATATGGGAAGCACCTGCTCGCCCTCCGCCTCACCGGACGCCGTGGGCGCGGGAAAGTCGCCTATCGCTGCTATCCCGCCGCCTAGAACACCATCGGCGCCAGCCAGCCATAGACCCAGTCGGGCCGCTCGCCCGGCATCTCGGCGGGCGTCGTGGGCGTGTCCAGGTCGAGCCGCATCACCACGTCATCCACCTCGACATG
>DASWAC010000148.1:0-2558 GCA_036391335.1 Ktedonobacterales bacterium | reverse complement strand
TGGTCGGCATAGGCCGTCGAGGCGCGCTCTTGCAGCGCCGCCAGCCAGAAGAGCACGCGCCGCGTGAGCCCATGCGCCTTAGCAGCCATGAGCTCGGGAGTGACATCCTGCACCTCGAGGATGACCTTCACCCCGCGCCGCTTCACGCCTGTGGCGGCAAAGACGAGAAAGTCGGGCATGTTGTGCGCATGCGCCACGTCGAACGGCAGCTCGCGGTGCAGCGCATTCAGCAACCTCCGTGCATTCACCATGAAGCTCATCCAGCTGAGCACGGTGGCGAGGAGCGAGCGTCCCACTATTCGCCGCTGCGAGAGCCGGTAGACCCGCACGCCATCGAGGACCTCATAGGCAGGCTCAGTGGCGTCACCGCGCACGCAGATGACTGTGATCTCGCATCCCGCGCGCTGCGCCGCTGTGGACATGCGACGCACCAGCACATCGAATGGGTACCAGTCATAGGTGATCATGGCGACACGAATTGGAGAATCCGCTTCCTTTTGCATGGCGTGTTTACTTCCTTTCACGAGACGGGGAAAGAGTGCGAGAATTAGACCGAGGCGCGCTGAGTGGGCACCCACTCTCGCGAGCGATGCCGCAGCACCAGAAGCACCCATAGCTTCCACGCGGCAAATGCCGGCGCGAAGAGCAGCGCCCGCAGCAGCCCATGAGGTGGCCGCAGGAGAAACAGCGGCGCGACGAGATACACGCCCAGGCCCAGGCCCAGGCATAGCGCCAGCGCGAATGGCAGCCAGACGCCAGCGAGCGCCCAGAGGCCTGCGCCGGCGGCCAAGAGCAGGACGGAGAACCCCAGCAGAATGGAGAGCGGTGGCGTCATCAGCTCGAAGATCGCTTCTAGTCTGGCCCCGTCGCGCGAGCGGAGCCCCGCGGCTGCCAACGCGCGCACCATGGCGAGCTTGCTGCGCTCCTGGCGAGTGGACTCCCAGCGGACATCCTGGGTGCGCATCGCCTCGAAGCTCACCGGCATGACGGAGCGCACCCGCGCATCGGGCGCATAAAGCACGCGTTGGCCATGCTCCACGAGGTGCAGATAATACTCATAGTCTTCCGCCAGCCCGAACGCCCGCCACGGATGCTCGCGCAGCAGGTCGCGTGAGAGGCACATCCCATTCCCCGTGAGCGTCGCGGAGGCCCCTAGCGCGTTGCGACCCAGCGGGCGCACATGATTCATCAGCGCCAGCGCCAGCCAGCGCAGCGCTGTGCCGGGTGAGTCAGCGCCATTGAGCACGAGGTTTTGCGTCTGCATGGCACGCGCGCCCGCCAGCAGTCCACGGCCGAGCGGGTCCAGCACGTCAGGCGAGACCACCGAGTCGGCGTCGAGCACGAGAATGGCATCCCACGGCTCGCTCGATCGCTCTAGCCGGGCAAATGCCCACTTCAGCGCGTACCCTTTGCCGCGCTCAGCGAGATCGTGCCGCTCGTGCACGGTCACGTGGCCCGAGGCCGTGGCGATGGCGACCGTCTGGTCGGTGCAGTTGTCCGCGATGAGGTGCAGCCGAAAGCGGTCCGCGGGATACGTGATCGCGGAGAGGCTGTCGAGCAGGCGGCCAACTACCTTCTCTTCGTTGTGGGCGGGAATGAGCACCGCGATGAAGGGCGCAGACTGCGCGTCGAGCGCGCCGGACGCTGAGTGGCGCAAGCGCCTGCCACGGATGAGCGCGGCCACGCTAACCACCACGAGATAGATGATGAAGATGGCGAAGAGTGCTTCTGCGAGTAGCAGCAGCCACGTGAGCAACAGAGCGAGTGTCATGCTATCACCGCCTCGTCTGGCGCGAGGGGCGCGATCGCGGTGAGCAGGGTCTCGCCGATGGCCTCCCAGTCATAGCGGCGCTCCACCAATGCTCGGCCCGCCCGGCCCAGGGAGGTCCGCAGCGCCTCATCGCCCAGCAGATCAGACACCGCGCGGGCGAAGCTGGCGGGATCGTCGGCGATGAGGAGATGCCGGCCGTGCTCGACCTCCAGCCCTTCAGCCCCGAGTGACGTGGAAACGACCGCCTTGCCCATCGCGAGCGCCTCGAGGATCTTGAGCCGTGTGCCGCCGCCAATGCGCAGCGGCGCGAGCACCACGCTAGCCTGAGCCAGCTCATCCTGCATCCGGGGAACAGGCCCCACCACCGTGACGCCAGGCAGGCTGCCGAGCGCTTGCACCTGCGCCAAAGGATCTTTGCCCGCGATGCGAAAGGTGACGCCGGGATTCGTCTCGCGAACCATCGGCAGGCACTGACGCGCGAAAAAGTCGGCGCCATCCACATTCGGAAAATAGTTGAGTGTGCCCGTCATCAGCAGACGCCCGGCAGTGGATGTGGCTCGCTCATCGGGAGCAAACTCCCGCGTATCAACGCCATTGGGCACGATGGCGAGTCGCTGGCGTGGGATGAGCCGCGCCATCTCGACACGGTCACGCTCGCTGGTGACCAGCACCATGTCGGCTGCGCGGCAGCGCTCGATCTCCACCGGACGCAAGAGGAGCGCCTCGATCCCGTTATAGAGCTTACGCACGCCCGGCTTGCCACGCTGGAAGGTGCGCCAGAGCACCT
>DASWAC010000147.1:0-3792 GCA_036391335.1 Ktedonobacterales bacterium | reverse complement strand
CAGCCAGGGCTGCCGACTCAAGCTCCAGAGAGGTCTGGCCCTCAGCCGTCGCGATAGCCAGGGATGCCCGCCGGAGTCGCTTTCCACGCCTGCGCGGCCTGAGCTCCTCAGGATGGCCCGTGCTTGCTATTTCAGCCGGGTGCCACACGACGAGCAAAAGGCGGCGTTCGTCCGCACGGGATAGCCGCACGTGGGGCACGGCTTGCGCGCGTTTGGCAGGGCAGGTGGCGCGCCGGGCATTGGCTGGGCGCTGGCGGGGCTGCGCTGCACCATGATGTGCACACTCCCAGGCACATAGGGCTCATTGCGGATGAGGTCAATGATGCGCTGGCGCTCTGAGACATCATGATCAATGGTAGCCAGGCGCTCCGCCAGCGACCTGAGCTGCGGCTGGGTAAGCTGGCCCGCCACGGCGAGATCGCGCACCAGGGTGATGAGCTGCTCGACCAAGGCGGAGCGCTCGCGGCGCAGCAGCTCGATCTCATGGCGCTCATCGGTGGCGCGCTTGCGCTTATCGGCCTCCCAGGCCGCGCGCTCGACAGCCTGATTCGCGGCGCGCTTGGCGCCCTGGAAGAGATCATCCATCGCTCGGCCTCCTGCAGTCACTAGGCATCCTCGCCGACCGCGTCGGGATGGTGGCGAATCTCGATGAGCTTGCCTGCCGGGCTAAGCTGCACCGCGACAACATCTATACGATAGTCCCGCGGCTGATGGAGCACATCCGTGTCGTCGAGTGCGGCGAGATAGGCAGCGGCACTGTCACACAAATGCGCTCGCTTGCGGGCGGTGATGGCTTCTTCCGGCGCGCCCAGCTGAGTGCCCCGGCGAGTCTTCACCTCGACAAAGACCAGCGTGCTTCCCTGGCTGGCGATGAGGTCCAGCTCGCCCCACTGGCACCGCCAGTTCCGCGCCACGATGCGATAGCCCCGTGCTTCCAGCCAGCGCGCGGCCAGTGCCTCGCCCGCATTGCCCAACCCACGCCGCGCCGCCGGCTCGCTCATCGCGGCATCCTTTCGCCTCTCTGGCTCTCGTGCCGGCAGTATACCACCGGCAGTGGGGCTACTCTCCTTTCGATTTCCCAACCCGGCGGCATACACTGTAGCTGGCGGCGCACATGATGAGAGAAGAAATGGACGAAAACCATGGCGGAAGCCTTACCGCTGGCGCTGATTCACGGCTCGGGCGACAGCCACCAAGCCTGGGATGCTCTGTGCGCGCACCTACCTGGCGTCACGTGCGTCACGCTGGATTTACCAGGCCACGGTGCCCGCGCGGGCGAGCCCCTGAAGGATGGCGTCTCCATCGCGGGCTATGCGGCGGATGCCTGGGCACAGCTGGCCTCACGCGGCATCGAGCGCTGCGTGTTGGGAGGCCATTCGCTGGGCAGCGCGATCGCCCTACGGATGGCGGTGGATGACCCCGACATGGTCGCCGGTGTGCTGCTCATCGGCTCCGGGGCACGGCTGCGGGTGCTGCCCGCGCTGCTGGATGCCGCCCGGAACAATCAGGCCGCCACCCAGGCGCAGATGGGCACGATCAGCTTCGGCGGGGCTCACCAGGATCTGGCCCGCGAGTATATCGCGAAGATGCTGCCCACGACTGCCGGCGCGCTCTACCATGATCTCGCCGCGTGCAATGCCTTCGACATGATGGCCGAGCTACCCTCGATCACTCAGCCCGCGCTGGTCATCTCGGGGGAAGAAGACAAGCTTACCCCGGTGAAATACGCGACTTATCTCAGTGAGCACCTGCCGCGGGCGACGACGCTGATCATCCCCGGCATGGGTCACTATGTGCAGGTCGAGGCACCAGAGCGGGTGGCCCAGGCAATCCAGGCGTGGCTGCCCGGCGTGCCAGCGTAGGGGATGGGCGCTGGCCAGGGAGCGGCGCTCTCGGCCTCGCGCGGCGGGCGCACGACGGGGTCAGGCCGCCGCCTTGCGTGACCTTCAGCCATTCGTGATGAGCCGGCCCAGATGGTGGCACCCTCACGGCTGATAGGTGCCGTTGATCTCCTGCTGGAGCACGTCAATCGCTTTCAAGAGCTGCGTGTCGTTGCCCTGCTGGATCTGCGCCTGAGTCACGTCAGTCCCTGTCTTGACGCTCAGCTGGGTGAATGGCTTGGCACCCGTGGGCAGCGCGACGGGATATCGGGGATCTACCCCGCGGTGATAGACGGACTCGTCGTCGGGCAGCCGCCATTCCGCCGTGCCCAGCACCAGCGTCGAGCCATCCGCTAAGGCGCGCGGCTCCAGCACGGTGCCTGTGCCAAAGGTCGTCTGGCCCACCGTCGGCACTTTGCGGTTGATGGCGATGGCGCCCGCCGTGATCTCCGCCGCGCTGGCCGTGTTCGCATCGATCAGGATAACCAGAGGCGTCGTCGTGGCCAGGCCGCCCGATTCCACGGGATAGGGCAGCGTGGTCGTGCGAGTGTGCAAGATCATCACGTTCACATTGGCGCCTGCCGGCACGAACTCACTCGTCACCTTCACCGCCTGGTCGAGATAGCCTCCACCGTTGCCGCGCAAGTCGAGGATGACGCCCTTCACGTTCGCCTTCTTCGCCGCGTTCAGCGCCTCACGTATCTGGTCGTCGGCGTTTGCCGAGAAGTCCAGCAGCTGGATATCCATCATGTTGAGCTCAGGGATCATGAAGCTGAGCACGGTCGGGGCAACGAAGGCGGCGAGCTTCAGGTGCACATCGTGCGTGCCAGGGGCAGGCGCTCCCGGCCGGAAGAGCGTCAGCGTGACCGGCGTCCCTTCCTGGCCATCGCCGCGAATGAGCGGTCGAGCCTGGTCCACGGTGAGCCCTTTGGCCGATGTACCATTGATGGCGACGATCTGGTCCCCGCCGGTCACATCGGCTCCGGCGGCAGGTGAGCCGGGGATGACGCCGGTGATGGTGATGGGCTGATCGCCACCACCGCTCAGGTAGATGCCGACGCCCACATTCTTCTGATTCTGCAGCGAGTTATTCTCAGCCTGATGCTGCTCGGGCGTCTCGAAGCGGGTGTGGCCGGTGTCGTTGAGAGTGCCGACCATCGCGTTGATGGCGGCATAGGTCATCTTTTGCTTATCGATATTGTTGGTAAAGACGAAATTCTGTGTGATCTGGTCGTACGCCTGATTGAGCACCTGCTGGTTCACATCGTCAGCGGGGATATAGTTCGCGCTGTTGACAAAGCCGTTGCCAAACCAGCCCGCGCCAAAGGCGAGGACAACGAGGAAGGCGCTGATGGCTGCGCGACTCACACGCCGGTCCGCCTCTGCCCGAGCAGGGGAGACCTGCGCAAGTGGCAGGGCCTCGCGCGAGGGGCTCTGCATATCTGGCGTCGCAACCATGATGACCTCCGTCAAAAGGGTTTCACACCCGGATGTCCACGCACAACTCTACGCGTGTGAGTCTACGCGTATGAGCGCGCCTCACGCAAACCATCCGCACCCAACATACGCTCAGATGGCCCGCCAGGTGGCAGGCCACAGCTCGGCTGGTTGATGTGGTCCGGCCGCAAACCCTCACCCTCCGTCTCCCTCTCCCATCGAGCGGGCGAGGGAGGACACGGCGCACTGTGTTCGCCAACGAGGCGGCCTCTGAGCCCCTCCCTGGCGAGGGGAGGGGCTGGGGGAGAGGTTCTCCGCAGGGGCCCTCTAGTGCTGATAGATCTTCACGCTCGCCCACGTCGTGTCGTTGACGATGTTGATCGAGTTGAAGGCAAAGCCGGCCACCCAGTCGCGCTGCCGCCAGAAGAGCTTGTCTTGCTCGAAGGGGATCACCGCGACGTCGTTGATGACACTC
>DASWAC010000146.1:0-3687 GCA_036391335.1 Ktedonobacterales bacterium | reverse complement strand
ACGAAGAGGTCCCACTGCTTCAGGAAATAGTCCCTGACGTGATAGCCAACCTCATCTATGAGCTTGCCATGGGTATAGGATACCTCGGTAATGTGTGGCGCATAGATGATGACCTCGCCCCCATCGGCAATCACCGGCTCGGTCTTATACATGGCCTTGGCGGCCGTCCACAGGTCGTCATACATCTCGGCGGGGGCTGAGAGCACCCGCTGGAAGGGCCGGTCCACATAGGTGATGTTCAGCGCTGCCGAGAGGTCGGCCGCCTGGCTCCACGCCTCGCCCAGCGGGCCAATGGCGAGGCCATGGAGGCTCTCGCCTTGCATGACTAGCGCCAGGCAGATGATGGGTCGCAGGACGAGCGCCGCCGCGCGGGTGAGGATGCGCCGGACGGGGGTATCCTTCACGCCGATGGTGTGCATGCTGGTGACCAGCGCACCGAGCCAGTGAGTGAAGTTGATGATATCCGGTCCCGCGATGCCGGGAAACAGGTACTTCGCGCCGCCGGAGAAGCCCGCGACCTCATGGGGAAACACCGGCCCACAGATGAGGATGAGATCGTGGTCGCTGACCATCTGGTTGAGGGTGACGGGCACATCGTCGGCGAGCAGGCCACCCGTCAGGTCGCCAGCCTCTGCGCGCGAGATGGTCCCGATGGTGTGCAGCGCCCGCGGATTTGCCCAGTCGTGGTTGAAGATGCGCACGGTGGGGAATCGTGCGGCGCGCTCGGCGGCGGAAAGGCCGACCAGACGGTCAATGGCCGCTGGGGGCATCGGGGGATGCGTGCCCAGCGCGATCAGGTAATCCAGCGCGGCGACGCGGCCGCCAAGCTGCTCGCCCAGCAGGCGAAACATGAGCGGGATGGGTGCGGTGCGTGTGCTATCGGGGATGATGACGAGCACACGCTTCCCCGTGGGGTCGAGGCCAGCGCCGGTGAGCAGCGTCTCGCTTGCGGACGCGATCATCTCGCGCACGTCCTCCTCGGTCAGTGGCGCGGTCAGCGAGCTTTTCCATAGCGCCATGGCATGCCAGCTCCCATTCTAGACGCCACCGAAGGCCGAGAATCCACCATCCACCGGAACGACGATGCCCGTGACGAACACCGAGGCCGGACTCACCAGCCACAGCAGCGTGCCCGCGAGGTCCTCAGGCGCCCCCAGCCGGCCTGCCGGGGTGTGGCTGAGAATCGTCTGCCCGCGCGGGGTCATGCCGCCGTTGGGTTCGGTGAGCAGGTAGCGGTTCTGCTCTGTCAGGAAGAAGCCAGGGGCGATGGCGTTGACGCGGATACGAGGACTATACTCCTGGGCCATGTGCACCGCCAGCCACTGCGTGAAATTGCTGACAGCCGCCTTGGCCGCGCTATAGGCAGGGATGCGGGTCAGCGGACGCAGCCCGCTCATCGAGGCGATGTTGACGATGCAGCCTTCCCCGCGTGTTGCCATCTCCCGCCCAAAGACCTGGCACGCCCGATATGTGCCCATCAGGTTCAGCCCGACGACGTGTTCCGCGACGTCAGCGTCGAGGTCAAAGAAAGACTGCGTATCCGACGTGGTCGCCGCCGGGGCATTGCCCCCCGCCGCATTCAGCAGGATGTCCGCCGGGGCCAGCTCGGTGGCGATCTGCTCGCGGGCGTGCTCCAGCGAGGCAGAGCTCGTCACGTCGCAGGCGATGCCGATGGCGACGCCCCCCTGGGCACGGAGACTTTGCGCCGCTTCGCCTACCGTCTTGCCATTGCGGGCGAGCAGGGCCACCCTCACGCCTGCCCGCACGAGCGCCGACGCCATGGCCAACCCCAGATGGCCGCTCCCGCCGGTGATGACAGCCGTGCGGTCGCGCACGTCGAAGAGGTCTCGTGGGGCATCAGAGTGCTCTGGCATACCGTCTCCCTTCGCAATGTCTGCGTCAGCGTCTGGCCAGCAGCGCCTCGGCAACCGCGAGATCCGCCGCTGACCTGATCCCGGTGTTCTCCGGCGGACCAAGCACGGCAGCGGGGTAGATGCCCGCCGCGAAGAGGAGCGCAGTGAGAGGCGTGTCAGGTGGCAGGCCAGGCGCGACGGCGAGCACCCGCTTGGCTGCCTCGTGGGTCAGCGCGGCGGGCCACTGCACCTGGGCCAGACTCTCACGTGCGAGGGTGCCCACCACCAGACCATCACGCACCTGCTTGATGGTCTCTTTGACGGGCCCCACGGCGATGGCCGCCCCGTGCTCTATGGCCTTCTCGCGCACGGCGCCTATCAGCTCGGGGGTGACGAGAGGCCAGGCAGCGTCATGGATGAGCATGATATCAGATGGGTCGCCATGCCGGAGCATCATCCTCAAGGGCCCTAGCAGCGCTGGCCCATCAGGATCTGGGCTTATCGGCTGGTGAAATGCTCGCCCCCAGCGCAGGCTCGCCGCCACGGAGCGGTCCGGCGGAGCGAGGACCAGGCCATCAACAACACCACATGCGGCGAATGCTTCCTGGATGGCAGCCGCAGTGACGTCTTCAGCATGGCGCTCCCAGGCCCAAGGTGAAAGCGCCAGCAGCACGGCAATGGTGCCTGGCTGGCGCTCGGTGAGGGTAGGCATCTCGCGAGATCAAGCGGTGCCGGTACGTCGCACCGGTGTGGTCTGCTGGCGTGGCGCGGCGAAGATCATGCGACCGGCGACAGTCTGCAGCACGCGGGTCACGCTGACCTCGATGGTCTCGCCAAGATATTGCTTCCCGTTCTCGACCACGATCATCGTCCCATCGTCCAGGTAGCCGACGCCCTGGCCGTATTCTTTCCCCTCCTGGATGACCTTGACCTCCATATCCTCACCGGGGAGGAACATGGGCTTCACGGCATGGGCCAGCTCATTGATGTTGAGCACCCTCACGCCTTGAAGATTAGCCACCTGATTGAGGTTATAGTCGTTGGTGATGATCGCGCACTTCCACTGGCGGGCCAGCTTCACCAGCTTGCCATCCACCTCGGTGATGCCCTCGGCGTCGGCGTCTGAGATCTCGACCGGCGCGCCAGACTCCTTGAGCCGCTGGAGCACGTCGAGGCCGCGACGCCCGCGCGTGCGGCGCATGGAATCGGACGAGTCGGCGATGTGTTGCAGCTCTTCGAGCACGAAGCGAGTCACCAGCAGAGTGCCGGGGATGAAGCCGGTCTGGCTGATGTCGGCGATGCGTCCGTCAATGATGCAGCTCGTATCTACCAGCACCCGCTCACCGGGCTTGCTCTTGCGGGAGAAGCGAAGTCCCCTGGTGGGGGAGGCATCCTGACCCTCTTCTTCATCTTGCTCGTTCCCACGCTGCTTGCTCCGGGCATTGAGCGCCACGCTGAGCAAGCGGCCAAAGTCGTCTTTGCGCAGCACCGCCGCGGCGACGCCGATGTAGGCAAAGAGCAGCGTCCCCAGGGTCGGCAGCCATGCGCCGAGGTTCCAAAAATCGAGCTTCGAGAGAGGGATCGCCAGGAGCGCGGCGATCAGCAGACCAACGACGAGGCCGAACGCGGCAGCGAGGAGATCGCTGACCTCCGCCTGGCGAATCTGGTCGCGAATCCAGCGGGCAGGCTCGATGATGACGTAGGGGATGAGGGCAACAGCCATGGCGCCAGCGGCGAGCGCGATGATGAGCACCAGCCAGGGGGGCAGCGACCACTTTTGGGCCGTATTCACATTCCAGAGGATGATGCCGGAGACGACAGATAGGAGCGCGAA
>DASWAC010000145.1:0-4537 GCA_036391335.1 Ktedonobacterales bacterium | reverse complement strand
AGGAAGCCCTGCAGCAGCGCTGGCTTCGTGCCTGGCGCAGTCAGCATCCGCTCGGCCGACTCATTGAGCGAGCGCAGTCTGCCCATGCTGTCATACATAGCGACACCAGATGGCAACGCGGCCACCAGCGCATCGTGCTGGGCCTCGGCGGTTTCCACGGTGCGACGCAACCGCTCGGTATAGAGCGCCAGCGAGAGAGGCGCTGACGCGGCGGTCAGCAGGTTCTGCGTCTGGCGCGAGAAACGCCGCTCCGTGCCGCCACGCTCCCGGCTGATCGAGAGCAAGAGGATCGCCCCGGTGGGCTCCATCGCGCCAAGCAACGGCACACACACGGCAGAGGTCACACCGGCCGCGGCGACCTGCGGGCCAGCGCCAGGGAAGAGGTCTAGCAGGTCGGCTGGCAAGACAGCCTCATAGACTACCCCCTCGCCGGCATCCAGCACACGCCCAAACGCGCCCTCCCCGGGCCGTGGGGGGCGTCCCTCGAAGAATTCGCGGAGCTGCGAGCCCACCAGGGGATCACAGTGGTGCACCGCCGCGACATGCAGCAATCCGTCAGCGCCAGAGAAGAAGATGGCGCAGACATCGCCCAGCCCTTCGGCGAGCTGCTGAGCCACGCGATCCAGGGCGGTGGGCAACGCCACGCCAGGCGTAAGGCTGGACGCGATGACAGTGCCGAGCGCGCCGCCGCTCCCGGTTTGCCAGTCGGGGCCTCCTGTGGAGCCGCGATGCATCTCCAGCTCGCGACGAGCATGATCCAGCTCGCGCTGGGTGCGGTCCAGCTCGGCGCGGGCGTCGTCGCGGGCACGCGCCAGCATTGCTTCGAGAGATCGCTTCTCCTCGGTGAGCGAGCGCAGCTGCTCTTCGAGGGCACGCGATGGCGCAGCCTGGGGCGCGCCGGTCGCATGGAGGATGGCGCTGTCCCTTGCATCAGTGGCGGCCTGCTCGCTCCTCATGTGGCTGAGCACTTGATCTGTGACATCGAGCACCGTGATGAGGAGCTGGCCAGACCCACCCTTGCGCGGCACAGGGCTGATGGTGATGCGCCGATAAGCTGGCTGGGGATTTGGCTGCGTCTGGGCCAGCGGCACGATCTCGGAAAACGGCGCGCCGGTGGCGATGACCTGGCGCAAGCCGGTGACGACCATGGGCTGCGCGAGTGTCGGGCCGAGCCGGTCAAGCGAGACCCCGCCAAAGGCCTCTGGCGGCTGGCGGATGCCCATGACGCGCGGGAAGGTCGTATTGACCCGCATGATGCGACCCGTGGCGGCATCTACGATGGCGATGCCGATGGGAGTTGCCGCGGCCATGAGCCCGGTCATCGCTCCGGGGGCGTCCGCACCCGTCGCTGGGCGCAGCGCCTGGCCGCCACCTGCGTTGGACCCTAACAGGTCCTCAACCAGGGAGATGAGCTCCTGCTGTTCCATAGCTTCCCCTCACAAACTCGGGCCCGCACGCGTCCCACTCTACCCGAAAGCCCGTGCGCGGTCAAACCCATGGCCTGTTGGCCAGACGAGCGGAAACGGGCAGCGCGGCACGTATACCCAAACGCAGACTTCTGCGTATAGAGGTAGAGAACGATAGCCAATATGGCGCACCACTAATCATAAGTCCGGTGTGAGCACCGCGACACCCACGCGAGACGGCAATGAGTCAGGCCCGAGACACTTGAGTCGTGATGCGAAGGCAGATGGAGAGAAGGTGGCGCCAACTTGACGAGATATTTTTGACGATGGTATCGTACACCTATTCAGGGACCGCGCACCTACAGCGGCTGATCGCTATCATCCCGCTAGCGCACATCCAGTGCTCGCGCGTATCGCTGGAGCCCGTTTTCATTCGCCCGTCGCATCCAGGCTGGGGCTGCTTTCTCCAGCCGTCTATCGCATAACGTCGTTAGGAAGCGATGTCAGATCGTCACGCGGGGGTTGGCACACAGGCTCGGGTCGAGGAAGTGCGCCCTCTCGATTGACATATCGCGTTACTCCGCTCATGAGACGGAGCGCAACGTCCGCCCGCAGCGCAATTCATGTGGCTCAAGACGAGTCCAGCGGGCCCACGTCAAAGGCCTCTCTACTGAGCGCCACTGATACCCTCCCGTATCAGCCAGGCGCCCGGTCGCGCGAAGCATCTGGGCCACAGATGTGCACGCACCAGGCAGCAGCCCCGACGCAGCTGGGGCTAGGGATGCTCGACCCAACGGATGACAGCGCGACTTCGTTCACTGGCGGCATTGTCGGCGCCACGCACTTATCAACAGCCGCTCAGGAACGAGGCCGAGAGAATGGTGTAGTCTCAAGAGGTGAGCGCTCACCTCGCCACGGCAAGGGTGGAGGACTACACCGCCCAAAAGGAACCAGCAATGGCCACGAACAACACGGACGACGCAATGAAGGACGGCAAGACGGACGGCGCTCCCCCGAGCCAGAAAAACACTGGCACCATCATCAAGCGCCTGGAACAGTTGCGCGAGCGTGAGCGTAAGCTGACGTGGGAGGGCACCTTCGCGGACTATTTCGAGATCGTCACGCAGAAGCCCGAGGTGGCCCGGCTCTCGCACGACCGGATCTTTTCGATGATCATGGAGGGCGGCGCCAGCGAGCTGCCGAGCGGCGAGCTGCACTACAATTTCTTCGACGGTGAGATCTTTGGCCTCGAGCAGCCGCTCCAGCAGATCGTAGAATATTTCAGGTCTGGCGCTCAACGGCTGGAAGTGCGCAAGCGCATCCTGCTGCTCATGGGTCCGGTGGGTGGTGGCAAGTCGACCATCGCGACGCTGCTCAAGCGCGGGCTGGAGGACTTCAGCCGCACGGACAGCGGTGCGGTCTACGCCATCAAGAACTGCCCCATGCATGAAGAGCCCTTGCACCTCATCCCGAATGAGATGCGCGACGAGATCTTCCGCGACTATGGGGTCTACATCGAGGGCGATCTCTGCCCGAAGTGCCGCTACCGGCTGGAACACGAATGGAGCGGCGAGATCGAGCAGGTGCCCGTCCACCGGATCGCGCTCAGCGAGCGTGAGCGCCAGGGTGTGGGCACGTTCACGCCGTCTGACCCCAAGACGCAGGATGTGGCCGAGCTGGTCGGCTCCATTGACCTGGCCGCCATCGGCGAGGTGGGCTCGGAGAGCGACCCGCGCGCATATCGGTTCGATGGCGAGCTCAACATCGCCAACCGCGGCCTGGTCGAGTTCGTCGAGCTGCTCAAGGCGGATGAGAAGTTCCTCTATGTGCTGCTCACCCTCTCGCAAGAGCAGAACATCAAGACTGGCCGCTTCTCGATGATCTATGCCGATGAGGTCGTCATCAGCCATACCAATGAGCACGAGTTCGAAGCCTTCGTCGGCAATAAGAAGTCCGAGGCGCTGCAGGATCGCATCATCCTGGTGAAGGTGCCTTATAACCTGCGCGTCAGCGATGAGGTGCGCATCTATGAGAAGCTGATCGGCCAGAGCAAGCTGGAGGGCGTGCATATCGCGCCACACACGCTGCGCGTGGCCAGCATGTTTGCTGTGCTGACCCGGCTGGAAGATCCCAAGAAGCGCGGGATGACGCTCGTCAAGAAGATGCGCCTCTATGATGGCGAGGACCTCGAAGACTTCACGCAGAAGGATGTGCGCGAGCTGCACGAAGAGACCGACCGCGAAGGCATGGACGGCATCTCGCCGCGCTATGTCATCAACCGGCTCTCCAGCGCGCTGGTGCGCCCCGATATCACCTGCATCAACCCGCTCGATGCGCTGCGCGCGCTGCGCGATGGGCTCGACCAGCACACAGGCATCTCACGGCAGCAGCGTGAGGCCTATCAGAACCTGATCGCGGAGGTCCGCCGCGAGTATGACGAGCTAGCTCGCAAGGAAGTGCAGCGCGCCTTCGTCTATTCCTTCGAGGAATCGGCCAAGGGCCTGCTGAATAACTATCTCGACAATGTGGAAGCCTACTGCAACCACACCAAGCTGCGCGACCCCATCACCGATGACGAGCTCGAGCCCGACGAGCGCCTCATGCGGTCCATCGAGGAGCAGATCGGCATCACCGAGAACGCGAAGAAGACCTTCCGTGAGGAAATCCTCATCCGTCTCTCGGCGCTGGCACGGCGCGGTCGCCAGTTCGACTACACCAGCCACGAGCGGCTCAAGGAGGCCATCGAGAAGAAGCTCTTCTCGGACCTGCGCGATGTGGTCAAGATCACGACATCGAGCAAGAATCCTGACCCAGAGCAGCTCAAGCGCGCCAATGAGGTTATCGGTCGCCTGATGAGCGACTCCGGCTATTGCGAGGTGTGCGCCAACGAGCTCATGCGCTATGTGGGCTCGCTGCTCAACCGCTAAGCCGGTGGCGGAAGGGGGCCTCGGCTCCCTTCCCCATCAGCTCGGCCACTCCGGCGGAGGCTATCATGCCTGGATCATCCATCTCAAAGCACGACTGGTCGCTGCACCGGCAGGGCATCATTGACCAGGAGCGCCATAAGCAGAAGGTTCGCGAGGCCGTCAAGAAGGATCTGGCCCGCATCGTCAGCGATGAGAGCATCATTC
>DASWAC010000144.1:0-5108 GCA_036391335.1 Ktedonobacterales bacterium | reverse complement strand
GGCGGTCTACACGGCAATCTTCCTCATCGTGGCCTTTGTGCTCATCGCACGCCGCGACGTAAAAGAATAGAGGTCTTCGCGTCTCACCCCTGCCCCCTCTCCACACGCATGGAGAGGGGGTTCTTTGCGATAGCTATTCCTCTGTCACGAGGTTGATCAGCCGGCCCACGATATACTTGGCGTCACGCACCGTCCGCTGGCCGACCGCTGCCCGCACTTTCGCGGAGCCCAACGCGATCGCCCGCGCCTCAGCCTCGGTCGCCGCGGAGGGCGCCTCTACCCGGTCACGCATGCGGCCATCCACCTGCACGATCAGCGTGACCACGTCGCGAGCCAGCGCGGCGGAGTCCACCTGCGGCCAGGGCGCGGTCACCGCCATGCCGGGGAAGCTCGCGCGCTCCCACAGCTCGCAGGTGACGAAAGGCGCGAAGGGCGACAGCAGCGTCAGCAGGGTGCGGACCTCGTCCGCGGTGACGCTCTTGCGGGCGTCCAGGGTGTTCGTCCACCCCATCAGCGTGGCGATGGCCGTGTTGTATTTCAGCTCGCCGATGTCGGTATCTACCCGGCCGATGGTTTCGTGCATCTGGCGGCGTGCGTCACGGTCGGGCTTCGCGGTGACGATGCGCTGGGGCTGGCACAGTCGCCAGACGCGATCCATGAATCTCACCACGCCGCCGATGCCCCGATCACTGAAGTCGCCACCGGCCTCATAAGGCCCCATGAACATCAGGTACGCGCGCAGCGTATCCGCGCCATAGTCATCCAGATAGTCATCTGGATTGATGATGTTGCCCTTGCTCTTCGAGATCTTGTCACCGTTGATGGTGATGATGCCGTGCGCGCGGAAGTGTGTGAACGGCTCATCGAAATCCAGGTGACCCAGGTCGTGCATCGCCATGGTGATGAACCGCGCATACATCAGGTGCAGCACGCTGTGCTCCGCGCCGCCGATATACATCTTCACCGGCAGCCAGTGTCGCGTCGTCTCCGGATCCCACGCTTGCTCACTATCATGGCTGGAGGGATAGCGCAGGAAATACCACGCGGAATCCAGGAAGTTGTCCATCACGTCCGTCTCGCGGCCGGCGGGCTTGCCACAGATGGGGCAGGTCGTTGCCACGAAGCCGGGAATCTTGCTCAGCGGCGAATCTCCCGTGCTGGTGGGCAGGTAGTCCTCCAGGTCGGGGAGTCTGACGGGCAGGTCTTCTTCCGGCACCGGCACCGCGCCGTGATCGGGACAATAGATGATGGGGACTGGCGGACCCCAATAGCGCTGGCGGCTGATCAGCCAGTCTCGCAGGTGGTAGTGCACCTTTCGCTTGCCGATGCCCGCCTCCTCCAGGCGCGTGATGATCCGCTCGGCGGCCTCGTCTGACCCCAGCCCGCTGTATTCACCGGAGCTCACCAGTGTGCCTGCGCCAGTCCAGGCCTCATCGGCGGGGACTGCCTCACCGTCGGGCACGACGACCTGGCGCACGCCCAGGTGATGCGCGCGGGCAAATGCCAGATCGCGGGTGTCGTGCGCGGGCACCGCCATGATAGCGCCCGTGCCATAGCCCATCAGCACATAGTCGGCTACCCAGATGGGCACACGCTTCCCCGTCAGTGGGTGAATGGCATAGGTTCCGGTGAACGCGCCAGCGGTAGGCGTGGCATCGGGCTCGACCGGCTCAGCGGCGGCACGCACTCCGGTGACGGCGTCGCGCTGAGCCTCGGCGGTGATGCGGTCCACCAGCGGGTGATCAGGCGCCAGCACGACGAAGGTGACGCCATAGATCGTGTCGGGCCGCGTGGTGAACACGCGCACCTCGGCATCGTGGCCGGCCACGGCCAGTGAGAACTCCAGCCCTTCCGAGCGACCAATCCAGTTGCGCTGAGCTGCCTTCACTCGATTCGACCAATCCAGCGAATCCAGGTTCGCCAGCAGGCGTTCGGCATAGTCGGTGATCTTCAGGAACCACTGGTCCAGCTGGCGGCGCTCCACCAGTGCCCCACAGCGCTCACAGTGCCCATCGATCACTTGCTCATCGGCCAGCACCGTCTTGTCATTCGGACACCAGTTGACCGCGGCTGAGCGGCGCTCGGCCAGCCCGGCCTTGAACAGCTTCACGAAGATCCATTGTGTCCACCGGTAATAGGCTGGGTCTGTCGTGTCTACCTCTGCGGACCAGTCGAAGCGGTTCCCGATGCGCTTCAGCTGCTGATCGCGGAAGTGCGCGACATTCTTCGCGGTCAACGCGGCGGGGTGCACACCTTGCTTGATGGCGAAGTTCTCACTATGGATGCCGAAGGCATCGAAGCCCATCGGCTCGAAGACGTCCTCGCCACGCGCTGACATCCAGCGGCCGTGCACATCTGAGCCGATGAAGGCGTAGACATTGCCGATGTGCAGCCCGGCGGCCGAGGGATAGGGGAACATCATCAGGTTGTAATAGGGCCGCTTCGCGCGCTTCAGATCGGGGTGATAGGTCCCCTTGGTCTCCCAACGCTCGCGCCACTTCGGCTCGATGGCGGCGAAGTCGAAGTGCGGGCCGCGCTTGCGGGCCTGTTGCGCTTGCGCATCGTCGCGTGCCTTGTCACGTCTGGCCTTTGCCATGCTCGCGTTCCTCTCTGCCATTGTGAGTGATGATTCACCGGGCAACGGGACGCCAACAAAAAAGCGCCTTCGCCCGTGTCAAGGGCGAAAGACGCGCGCACGCACACCTTCGCGGTACCACCTTGGTTCGCCGCGCGCCTCGCGGGCACGGCCTTTTCGGGTGCCAACACACCCTGACTCGTTAACGGGAGTTCCCGGCGCCAGCTACTCGATTCACCGCGCGGCTTCCGAGGGAGCTTCTGGTGGGTCTGGCGCCGGCTCACACCATCCGCCGGCTCTCTGCATCCAGACCCAAGCCATACTGTTCTCGTTCACTGCCTTTGGCAGATTGACATTGTGCTCACAGGCTACACCATAGCTGGCGAAAAACGCAAGGGCAGCTTACGGTGCTAGCCCGCCATCAGACCCCCTGCCGCGCTGACTGCCGCCTGTGCCCGGCCTGCCCGCGCCGCCGCATGGCCCGCCGCTCGCCGCAGCGACTCCGCCTCGTTCGCCAGCGTGTCAGGTCGCGCCTCGCCAAAGACCTTCCACTGGGCGGGATCGATCTGGGCGATGCCTGCCCGTGCGGCGCGCGCCTGCGCGATGATGGCCTCCGCCACGGCGCCGCGCCAGGCTGCATAACCCTTCTCGCCTTTGCCGGGCAGCTTTGCCACGTCCCTCGCGACCTCACGCAGGATGCCCACGCCATGCTCGACGCGCTGCCTGAGATCCTTGAGCTGGTCGCCGTCCGCGAGGATGACGAGCGCGCCCCCGGCGTCGGCTCTCGGCTTGAATGCGGCCTCCCAGTCGGCCTGGATGCCCTGCCAGATCATCGTCAGCTGATCCAGGGTGCGCTGCGCCGCATCGAGCTGCTTTCCGGCCTCACCCAGAGCCCCTTGCCCGGTCAGCGTGCCGGTCGGTGCGGAGCGATCCAGTGTGGCGAGCACGGCGTCGAGCGCGGCGAGAGCCGCCTTGCGTGTCGCCATGGCGGCCTTGGCCCTCGTGGCGGTGGCGCGACTGTCTGGGGCGATGTCAGGCGGAGGTGTGCTCTGAGAGTGCGCGAGCACAGTGGCAATCCACGTCGCGCCGAGGAGCTCGATGCCACCTATGGCAGTGGCCGCGAAGGGCGAGACGAGCGCGTGTCGTGTTCCCACCGGGAGCGCGGCAAGCTGACCGATCAGGTCCTGGGTGGGGGTGGGGTGAGCGGCGAAGACAGCATCAGGCGCGGGCGCCAGCACGGCAACTGGGTGGCCCGCCTCATCCTTCCCGGTGAAGAGATCCCCGGTCGCGTGTTCAATCGTCCAGCCCGCCTCACGCAGCAGCCAGGGTATGAAGGCGGACCACACGCCGGATGGCAACGCGGCGACCTGGGCCATGCTGAGCCCCTCCAAAGCCTTGCCATCGGCCGGCGTGGCTGACGTGCCTGCGCAGATCTGGCAGGGTAGGAGCGCACAGGCTGCGCAGCGCAGGTGACCCTGGGCGCAGACCTCAGCTTCGCGCATGGGCCGGCCACAGGTGGCGCACGGGGGGAAATCTAGACGCCCGCTCGCAGTGCTCACGCTCAGAGAGAGCTCAGCGCCTGAGGCGAGCGCCACGCGCACACCGACCAGTGGCTGGCGCACGAAGATCGCGCTCGTCGTCTCGACGGTGACGCCCACCCGGTAGGCATCGGCCAGGGCGGCCAGGCGGATGGCGGCTGGTGCGCCTGCATCCGAAGCGCCCGGTGCCGGGGACGCTGCCTGGCTCGCATGTCGCGCTCGCGCAAGTGCGGGGAGTGACCTCACGCGCAGCCAGGCGCCTGTCGCCTCGCCCGCCGCCATGAGCAGCGCATCGGCATGCCGCACCGCAGAGGTAAGACTCGCATGGAGACTGCCATCCAGCGTGAGCGGCTTGGCCCCCGCCAGATCGGGCAGGGCGATGCGCCGGGCACCGCTGACGGCGACGGTCATATGCTCGTGGAAGGCGTCTGAATGATCAACCGCGCGAATTTCCCCGGTCACTGCCACGCTGATCTCGTGCATCGGTGCCCCCGCCTGCAGCCGCGTGGGCGGGCTCGCGAAGCGCAGAGTCGGATGCTTGCCGTCCCTCGCGCGCTTCACCACTGCGACCGCATCATGTCTGCCTGGAAGCTCCACCGCGACAAGACGCGAGGCGTCCGCGATCGTGGTGACGAGTGCGGCGAGGTCAGCGCTGCCAGGGACGAGCGCCACCGCGCCGGGAATGCGGTGACTCGCGGCATAGGTGCGCCAGTCGTCGCCAGGCAAGCGGACACGCACCGCGCCACCGCGCAGGGGAGATGCCTCGCCACCGGCCAGGAGAGTGTAGTCGTGGATCACAGCGAGTGCACTCTCTGGCCGCAGCACAGGGTGACCACCGCCGAGCAGCAGGCGACGCCACCAGGGAACCTGTCGCGTCATCCGAGCACCTCAGCGGTCATGCGTGAGGCGAGGGTCACGCGATCGCGAGACTCGGCAACCTCGTCGCTCAGCGTCTCGATGCGTGCGATGGCGGCTGTGGTCGTTGTGTCGAGCCA
>DASWAC010000143.1:0-3982 GCA_036391335.1 Ktedonobacterales bacterium | reverse complement strand
ATGGTCCTCATGGGCTCCCTGGGCAAAACCGGTGGACGACTGGGAGGTAGCAGCACCGGCTGGCCATGGCGTCCAGCACTTCGTACAGAGGCCGCATGAAGACGGGTTGGCTTCTCGGTACAGACTGCGCGCATCGCGTGCTTCTCAGGTGAAGCATGTCGCTGATCAATGGCGTACCCATGCCGCTAAGTTGTCACACGGCATAGGGTCGGTCAGATGCACTTAGGTGATGGTGAAGTGAACCGAGCGCGCGACGACCATGGAGCCATTGACGCGGAGGTTGACGTACATGTCATACGCGCCGGAGTTCAGCGTATAACCGGAGGAGCAGACATAGTAGTTGTTCGCGTTCAAGGCGCCGCCGCTGCCGTTGAGACTGCAGACGAGATTCCCGGTCTGCCGGATGGTGACGCTGAGGGGTGAGCCGGCAACCTTGTCAGCGGTGCACATGTTGATATAGATCGTTTGCCCGCTCGTGAAGCTGGTGGTGGCCGCAGTCGTGCCGCACGTGCTGTCTTGCGTCGCGCTCAGCGTGACCGCCTTGAACGAATCAAACGCTCGCTGACCATAGAGCTGCTGGGGTGGCGTCGTCGCGGTGACGGTGGGGCCAGGTGTCACTGTTGGGGGCTCAGGCGAGGGTGTCACTGTCGCGGCGACGGTTAGCGTCGGGGTGTTCACGCCTGGGAGCAGATGATTGAGCTTGCCGCTGGTCCAGCCGAAGACCGCGCCGGTGATGAGCGCCAGGAGGATCACCATCGAGAACGTGCGGGCCAGCCGTCTGCCGCCACGGCGTGGCTGCTCGCGGTTGGGCCGAGAGGCTGGCGCGGTACCCACCGGGGCACCCGTCTCAGCAGCGGCCAGGGCCGCCGCTGCGGCCAGAGTCCACGGCGCACCGGGACGCCCGCCAGGCTTCAGCAGGTGCTCCAGCTCAGGTGGAATCGTCGGCACCTTGTCATCATCGAGCGTCGGCGGCAGGGTGATGGCGTCCGCTGAGGCCGCACTCCCCGGTGGCGCAGGGGTTGCCGCATCGGGCGTCGGGGACCGTGTCATCATCGTGTTGACGGCGGGTGGTGTCGTGGGATAGACATCGGGACCAATCACCGGCGGCATGGTCGGCACCATGTCGGGAGCCCACCCTCCACCGGGATGCGGGGTGACCGCTTCCACGTGGTCCATCGCGAGGTCATCCTCAGCCAGTGATGGCGCATTCGCCCCCCTGGCGATGCCCGTGCCATATTTCCTGCTCAGCGGCTCGACATCCGGCATGTTGAGGTTGCTGGCGACTGGCATCCCGCCCACTGGCCCCGGGTAATCATTGCGTGGCAGCGGTGGCTCGACCTGTGGCATGGGAATGGTTGGTGCATTCGGATCGCCGCCACTACCTGGTGGCATGCTGATGGTGACGGGCCGCTGCACCACGGGGAAGGGATCGTGCTTCACGAAGGGGGCCAGCGCCTGCGCCATCTCATTGCCCGACTGGTAGCGATCCTTGGCGGCCTTACGCAGCGCCTTATCCACCACAGCGCACAGCTCTTGCGGAACATTGGGATTCAGCCCGCGAATGTAGGGCGGCCTGCGGTGCACATGCTGATACATCACCGCGAGGGGCGCCGGACCCTGAAAGGGTGGATGTCCCGTGAGCATCTCATACATCACGCAGCCCAGCGAATAGATATCGGTGCGCAGGTCGCTATCGCGTCCCTCAGCATGCTCAGGCGACATATATTCGGGGGTGCCGACGGTCGTGCCGGAATTGGTGATGCCGGTCATATCCAGCAGCTTGGCGATGCCAAAGTCGGCCAGCATGATATGAGCGGGCTGTTTGGGATCGACGAGGATGTTCTTCGGCTTGATGTCGCGGTGGATGACGCCCTGCCGGTGCGCGTGGTCCAGGGCGGTGGCGACCTGCGAGGCCACCGAGGCCACCTGACCCATCGTGAGGCCCGCCCTGATCAGGTCGGCGAGGGTGCCGCCATCCACGGAGGTCATCACGAAATAGACAAAGCCAGGTATCTCACCCGCGTCGAGCAGGGGCACGATGTTGGGATGGTTCAGCCGGCGGATCGCGGCGATCTCACGCTCATAGCGATCCAAGACCTGCTGGCGGTTCTCGGTGTCACTGGCGATGAGCTTGACGGCGACCTCATGGCCATCGGGATCGAGCGCGCGAAAGACGTGGCCGTAACCCCCTCCACCAAGACTGCCTGTGAGTTGGTAGGGACCGGCATTGCTGCCAATGAGGTCACTCCATGCCATGTAGCATCGCGCTCCCGCTAATCCAGTCGACTACATCGCCGGCTGGCTCAAAGCACACCAATCGATTGTACACAACCGGCGCTAGTCTGCTGTGGCAATGCCGACACAAGTCCCTGGGCGATAGTGTTATCTATGGCCATTGCCCGCTGCTCGCCACTAGGATAGATGGGCCATAGGACAAGTGTCCCATGCAGCAACAGGTCTGGCTTTGGGGCACAGCAGCATTGGTATGGGAAGGTGCCTGCCGCTTGGTGCGAGGCAGGGGCCCGCGAAGTGGGGATGCCGCACTCGCCGGTGAGTGGCCTAATACGACGCGAAGCGGGTTGGCGTGATGCGAATGGCCTCGGTATACTCGGTGGCCATGGTGGCGGCCGTCCAGCCCATGTCGGCCAGCAGCCGGGCATATTTGGCGGCGTAGGGCTCCATCGTGGTGGCGGCCTCCCCTGGTGGGAGCAGCGCGGCCTCGCCTTCCACGATGACGACGTCATCGCCCTCACGCGTGTCATCTATGGCGAGGATGACGCTGGGTCGCTCGCGCAGGTTGCGGATCTTCTGATTGGGCTTGCTAAAGACGAGGATGGTCGCGCCGTCCCAGAGGAACCAGACAGGGACACTATGTGGCCGGCCATCTGGCCGCACCGAGGTAAGCCAGGCGAGCAGGTCCGTGCGCAGGCGCTCGGCGATGTGGGCATGCTTTGGGTCATGCGGGTCTAGCGCAACGTCTGCCATTTGGTTCCTCTCTCGTATTCCCCTATGCAGTGACGCAGGCACGAGTATAGGCGCGAGACGTGTGCCCGCGCAACTGGCGATGACCGGCGCTCGCGAGGGTCACGGGATCTGGGCGAAGAGGTCCACCAGGTTGCCATCGGGGTCCACGACGACGGCGTAACGCTGGCCCCAGAAGGCGTCCCAGGGTTCCTTATAGCTGGCGTAGCCGCCGGCGACGATCAGCTGATGCAGTGCATCCACCTCGGCGGGCGAGGCGCACTTGAAGGCCAGCCCCATCCGGTGCCCGGTCGGCTCTTCCCAGTCGGGATAGATCCCCTTGATCATCTCGACTGTGTTCCACGAGATGCGATAGCCATTGGGCGTGATGACCTCCACATACGCCTCGCCGTCGGTGTTTGGGGCGATGTCGAGGCCGAGCAGGCGATAGAAGCGCAGAGCGGCTCCCATATCATGGACGGTGATGCCGAGCATGTCTGGCTGTGCCATGGTGGTGCTCCTCCAACGAAACGCTAGAACAAGTGTACCAGCTTAGTATAGCATATGGCGCGCTAGCCCGCGCTCGCTCAGGCGCGGCAGCGGCGCCCTCCCACTTGCCCCCACGCGTATGGCGGTCTCGAGTACCAACTTGTGGCCGCGCTCATGCACACAACGTTCTTTCAGGTACATTCATACTTTGCGCTAGATCCGGGGGTGCCACGATGGATGCCTCAAATAACACCTCGCCACATGCGACGCCGCACGGTGCCTCTCCATACGGTGCCTCTCCGCCCAATCCATCTCCCTTTGAGCTGCCTCCCGTTCGCGCGCCCCGCACCGATGCTGAGGTGCGTGCCTTCCTGGCGAATCTGCCGCGCTATCGCCTGTGGCTGCACGACGATCCACGTCACGCCGTGGCGGATATCGCCCGGGCGCTGGCCGACGCCGTCGCCATGGTCGAAGGCGAGGAAGCCATGCGGCTGTGCCTGCTGGCCCGCAAGCATGGGCGCGCCGCCATCAT
>DASWAC010000142.1:0-1771 GCA_036391335.1 Ktedonobacterales bacterium | reverse complement strand
CGCATGCCAGCTCAACAGCACCCTCGCGTCGCCTGGACGCAGATCGTCAGCCTGATCCTCAATATCAAGGGCGAGATGCCCTCAACTCACGCGGAAGAGCTCAACGAGCTCAAGGCAGCCACTCAGGCAGTTGAGGACGATGTGGCGAGCCCCTGGACCTTCGATGGGCAGAGGCTTTTCGCCAAGCCGCATGGCTTTGCCTGCTAGTGGCGCTGGACCGTCACCTGCCCGGCCCTCAACCTCACCCTGGGCGGGGCAACAAGAATCACCTCGTGGGACGGGCACGCCAGACCAGGCGCTAGCCGAGCCTGACCGTGTCACCGCGGCGAATTGTCCCGCCCTGCACCACGGCAGCATAGACCCCCGCGTAGGCCGCATTGTGCTGAGCCACCGCCCGCAGGATGCCATGATCGCGCGGGAGGTCGGCTTGCGGCAGCGTCGTCATCACGCAGCGCAAGCAAGGTCTGGTGATGCTAAGGCGCACCGTGTCGCCGATGGCGAGCGTGCGCCCAACCCACGCATTCTCCACGAAGTCTTTGGTGCTGGCGTCGGTCTCCACGACGACATTCGGCCGGAATCGCCGGACCTCGAACCGCCCTGCGGGATAGAGCTCGCGGAGCCGCTCGAGCGTGGCCGTGGTCAGCACATTGACGACGGCCCCATCGAAGAAGGTGCCTTCCGGTAACTCGAACTCGGTGACGGTGTCGCGGGCGACAAGTCCCTCCATATCCGGCCAGTACGCCTCAGCGGTAGTAGCTTTGGGAGCAGATGACTGCTCACCTATCGCCCACCTGCTGTGCTCAGCCGCCTCCAGCGTCACCGCACGGTTGAGTGCCCGCGACAGGATCTGGTGGAGGTCGCCCTGCTCGCTGGTGACCGGCGTGCCATCTGGCAGGGTGATGCGGACCGGCGGCAGTGGCGCATCGAGCCGTGGCAGATCGAGAAAGGCAGCCCGGAAGTCAAAGAGCTGTGGCCACTTCCGTGGATTCTTGGCGCTGGCGATCTTGCCTGTAGCCGTGTCCAGGAGCGCATAGGCACGATCGCCCAGCAGCCCCCACGTGTTGACCTCACTCGCGTTCAATTCCTCGCCTAGCATCGACTTGACGGGATATCGCCACAGCGTCGCGACCTTCCCAGCGAGCCGGGGACCTTCCAAGGGTAGGGACATTACACATACCCCTTTCGAGGGGCCGCTTCGAGACGTCACGAGGACCCCTCGGCTGAGTCATGAGCTCTGACCCCTCTACTCCAAGCGCCGCTCCCTCACATTAGTAGCCGAACCGCATGAGGATCATACAAGAGAAGGTGGCTAGAAAGCCCGCGATGGTGATGTATCCAGCTACCCGTATCTTCCGCAGCTGGGCGTCATAGGCCGCGCGCGACTCGTCGCTCGCCGTCAGAACCATCGTCGCCAATTGGATGAATCCACCGCCCATGCCACGCGAGCCCGCGATCAATGTGGCGATGCTGAATATGAGTGCCGCCGTCCATGTCAAGCCATAGGCGGTGCCAAGAACGACTTGGAGACTGGTGACGGGGCCAAAGATTGTGCCCCGCAACAAGCCAAGCAGAATGGTCGCCACAGCGACCGGCGGCAGCAGCTGATGGACCCGCTGTTGGATCATCCCGACGAACGTTTGCTTTCCAGGCTGTGCAGCGCGACCCAGCGCCGGCACCACCACGAATGTCAACGACAGCACGCTCCCAATCCAGAAGATGCCGAATAATACGTGCAGCCACTGCACTGTGCCGGTGAGCCATGTTGGCATGC
>DASWAC010000141.1:0-2502 GCA_036391335.1 Ktedonobacterales bacterium | reverse complement strand
TGACGCCACAGCCAACCGCGACGCCAGCGCCTGGGACCACTCCAACGACCACACCGAAGCCAACCCCATCGCCCACCACAGGCACCGGCCTTGATGGGAAGGGACCCGTGCCAGTTCCATCCGCACCGCCGAACGGAACAGGGAGGGCCAGTGGCTCGACGCAGCCCGGTAGCTCACAGGAGTCAGGCAGGCCTGGGAGTGGCGTCATCGTAGACTCCACTGGCCGGTCAGGGAACCTGCTACTGGTGCTGTTCCCGGCGCTCCTCATCCTGCTCGCTGGTCTCGCCGCTGCCGGTGTGATCTATGTGCGCCGCCGCGCCGCAGGTGATTCCCTGCTCTAGGGCACGCACACCCCCCTTGGACCGGCAAGCTGCCACGCTCATCTGCTTCCTGTGAGGCGGGTGAGCGCGGCCACCAGTCGCACCCAGCCGAGATTCAAGGGGCGATTCTGAGCTGCTTCAAGGGCGAGTGGACTGTCGGAGCACTCGGCGAAAATGCCCGTGGCATCCAGCGTCTTCTCGCGTGCTGGCTCGTCGGCTGCAGCCTCACGAGCCCAGTTCATAGCGTTTCGCGCAACGCCCAGCCATACGACACGTGTGACTAATCCGGGCTCACTCAGCCATCTGGCGGGCGCACGCTAGCTCGTGGGACCTGTGCTCAGCTCGCCGGCTTGACGCAAGCGGCGACGAGGATCGCGGGCACCTCAGCCCAGACCGGTCGCGCCGCGCCCGCGTTAGACGGCGATGGTGGGCAGTCCTCGTCGCCGCTCGTTTCCACTAGCCGTGTGAGCTGGAGACCAGCGTCGAGCAGGGAGTTCACATAGGTGGCGAGCGTGCGATGGTACGCCCCGACCTTGCCAGGCGGGCCAGTGCGTGTGTCGGAGCGCCAGTGGCCCTCGTCGAAGTAGCAGCCGATGGTGCGCACGGTGCCGTCCGGCGTCTCCATCTCACCGGAGCGGGCGGTATGGAAGCACGGGTGAAGGATGGCGAAGACGAACCGGCCGCCCGGCCGCAGGATGTCCGCGACACTGCGCACGGTCGGGGTGAGGTCGTGGATGTCCATGAGGGCCATGTAGCAGACGACGCTGTCGAAGAGGCCGAGCGTGGCGGGGTCGAGGCGGCGCGCGTCGGCGTGGAGGTACTCGATACCGCGCGGATGCGCCTGCTCGTGGCGGCGCGCGATCTGCAGGAGCCTGGCCGAGACGTCGACGCCGACCACGCGCGCTCCCTGGTCCGCGAGATGACGCGCAAGGCGGCCCTGACCGCAGGCGAGATCGCAGATGCGGCGGCCGGCGACGTTGCCCATGAGGGCTTCGACGGCGGGGAAGTAGGGGTCGTCGCGCATGGAGTCAGAGCCGAGCCAGGCGTCGTACCACTCGGCAATGTCGTCGTAGGTCTGCATGATTGGCGGCTCCTGGGTGCTGGCAGGGCGGGCAGGCTCATGGCAGAGAGTAGTGCGTGCGCGGGACGTGCGGCCATGCAGCTCGAGGTAGAGGGACCCGTTGGTCCAGGCAAACCATGTCAAGGCAAAGACGATGGCGAACTCGATGAGTCTGCGCACCGAGATCTGCTCGGTGAGGTGCTGAGCTGCCTGGGAAATGACAGCTACGTAGACCAGGTCTTACAGGAGCCCGAGAGCGCTGACCCGGCGGTCGGCGATGGGCTGGCCATGCGCACGCGGGGGGGGCGCCAGAACCAGCGGATGAAGCGGCGAAGCGTCTGACCGGGCATGGTGCTACGACTCCGAATCACGCCGCCGCAACCCGATCGCGCCGCGCATGAGTGCCGACGCCTCGCTCCAGGAGCTGGTGCACACCTACCTCCTACCTCACGGACTGAGAAGCGTGCCCGTGTCGGCGCCGGATCGCTTTGCTGGATTGATTAGCCTCGCCGAGATTCGCCATGTGCCGCCGGAGGAGTGGCCCCAAACACCGGTGGGGCAGGTGATGGTTCCCCTGGAGCGCCTGCACACCCTCTCGCCAGATCAGGGACTCAGCGAGGCGCTGCCCCTCCTGGCCGATCCGGAGGTCGATCAGCTTCCCATCGTGGAGGAGGGACAGCTGGTCGGGATGCTGAACCACGACGCGCTTGTGCGCGTGATCGCGGTGCGGCAGCGGCTCGGCATGGGTGAGCGAGGAGAAACGGCGACGGTCAGCGCCTCACGATGACCCGTATGAGAAGCTGCGCATAGGCTCAGGATCTGGCCAGGGTTGGATGCTGTGGCAGCTGCTCGGCCGCCGGAACTGGCGAGCCGATGGACCCATGGCCTGCAGTGGGACGGACCTGCCCAGCATCCGTGCCTTCTCCGGGACCTCATCAAAGATCACCTGACCGACGGATGCATCCTTGACTGTGGCATCGTTCAGGCGGGAGGTCTGTCGGATGAGGTCCGCATGAGGATGGCCTCGAACAAGGTTCACACGAGAGGGTGCCCACCAATTCAGGCACGTCGAGGGGGTGAGGCACACCGTGGGCCAAGGGAGAACTTCCCCTCAACCCACGA
>DASWAC010000140.1:0-2452 GCA_036391335.1 Ktedonobacterales bacterium | reverse complement strand
CCGGGTGAGCATCTCAGTGCGCTCGGCGGCTTCCACCTGTGTCGCTGGCTCGGCCTCGTGAGGCGCGGGAATTGCCCACGCGGCTTCATCGAGCGGACCGGTGGGCAGTCGCTTCCCACGCACACGGTTGCGCCAGACGTTATGCGCGATCGCGAAGAGCCACGGCCGGGGTCGCAGCGCGCGGATGCGCTCGCGGTCATAGCCGCACAGGGCACGCCACGCGCGGATGAATGCCTCCTGGCTCACGTCTTCCGCGTCCTGCGGGTTGCCGGTGAGCGACCAGGCAAAGGCATATACATGGTGCTGCTGCTCGCGCACGAGGCATTCGAAGCCCCGCGCGAGGTCAGTCACCAGGCGATTCACGACGTCAGCTTCCACGCGACGCTCCCTCTCTCGCTTCCGTGCGTCACACACACCAGTGAAACACACCTTCCGCGATTTTGGTTGCGCGGAGACCTCGCGTGAGGCTCCAGCGGGCGACGCGGACTCAGATCGGGCGCACTCGCACCAGATTGCTGTGGAATGTGCTCTGCCCTTGCAGGTCGGCCAGCGCGTCGGACGTCGTCCAATTCACGTTGCGGCGGTCCGGGCTGAGCTGTGGCCAGTGCCCCTTTGGCGAGACGGCCACCCCGCGCGCGACGCCGTCCGTCACCACGGCGCGCAGGCGGCACGAGCCACGAGCGCTGGCGACCTCGACCTCCGTGCCGTCGCAGATGCCACGCGCGGCGGCATCCTCAGGGTGCAGCTCGATGAAGGGCTCACCCTCCTTCGCGAGCAGGCCGGGCTGATTTGCCATGGAGCTGGAGACGAAATGGTGCGCGGCGGCGGAGATCAGCACGAGCCGGTCGTCATCCGCGGCGCGGTCGGCCAGCTCGGCGGGTGGCTCATACGCGGGCAGCGGATCGAGTCCCTGAGCGGCGATGCGCTCGCAGTGGAGCTCGACCTTGCCCGAGGGTGTGGGGAACTTGCCATCGGCGAAGGGCACCCAGCCGGGCTCCGGCAGGCTCAGCTCGACCGTGCCCTCGGCGCGCAGTCGCTCGGTGGTGATGCCCGCGAGGAACGGATTGTGCGCCCGTGTGGCGTCGAGCACCTCGGTGAGCACCTCTTCACCGGATTGCCGCAGCCAGGGCTCCTCATAGCCCATGCCCTGGGCCAGCAAGCGCATCACATCCCAGTTGCTCTTGGCCTCGCCAAGCGGCGCGATGGCGGGCTCATTCCATTGCAGATAGCGCGTGCCATAGGCTTTGTGCAGGTCCACATGCTCCAGCTGGCTGGTGGCAGGCAGGACGATATCCGCATAGCGCGCCGTGTCTGTCATGAAGAGATCATGCGTCACGGTGAAGAGGTCCTCGCGACTCATTCCCTCGATGATGCGGCTCGTGTTGGGCGTCGAGGCCAGCGGGTTAGCGCAGAAGACATAGAGTGACTCGATGGGCGGATCGCTCACCTCGCCGCAGAGCGCCGCGCCCAGGCGGTTCATATTCACCACCCGTGGCGTCGGCGGGCATTCATGGGCATGGTCGACCGCCGCGCCGTCCCACGCCACATAACCGCTGGTGCTGAAGAAGAGGCCGCCGCCGCGCACGCCATATTGCCCCACGACGGCAGGCAGGCAGGCCAGCGCCCGCACCGTCTGGCCACCGTTCCCATGCCGCTGGATGCCATCGGCGGTCTTGAGCATGGCGGGCTTCGTCGTGCCATAGCGATGAGCCAGCGACTCGATGCGCTCGACACTCAGGCCCGTGATCTCGGCCACGCGCTCCGGCGGATACTCGCTCACCCGCTCGCGCAGCGCTTCGACCCCATGCGCGTGGGCCGCCAGCCAGGCTTCGTCGGCCAGCCCATCACGGAAGAGGACATGCATCAGGCCCAGGGCCAGCGCGCCATCCGTCGCGGGTCGCGGCTGGATGTGCTCGTCGGCGGACCGCGCCGTGAGTGTGCGACGGGGATCGATCACGATGACGTGTGTGCCCTGCCGCTGGGCTTGGCGCAGCACCGGCATGAAGTGCGGTCCCGTGCTGGCGGGATTATGCCCCCAGATGATGATCAGCTTGGTATGCGCGAGGTCGCTGTTGTCGGGCGCCTGCCGCGTGCCGATCGTTGCCTCAATAGCCTCGTTCGCCGCCGCGCCGCAGATGGACCGCTGCAAGCCACTCGCGCCCATGCGATTCCACAGCCGGGCGTTCACCACACTCAGCTGGAGGGTCCCCAGCGTGCCGCTGTAGGAATAGGGCAGGATGGCCGCGCCGCCGTGACGGGCGATGATGTCGCGCCAGCGTGTGGTGATCTCGCCGATGGCGTCATCCCACGAGATCGGCTCGAAGCTCCCACTGCCCTTGGGTCCGGTGCGCCGCAGCGGCTGGGTCAGCCGGTCAGGATGATAGACCCGGTCGAGGTATGGGCGCACCTTAGCGCAGAGCCAGCCCTGAGTGACGGGATGCGCCTCGTCAGC
>DASWAC010000139.1:0-1720 GCA_036391335.1 Ktedonobacterales bacterium | reverse complement strand
GGCCTATCGCGGACTGCTGGCCATGCCGATCATCTTCTTCCCAGAGCCACACCTCATCGGCGTCATCAGCGTGCAGTCCGAGCGACCACGTCGCTTCAGTGATGAGGAAGCGGGCTTCTTGGAGATCCTCACCGGGCAGCTTTCCCTTAGCATCCTCAACGGCCGGCTCTTCATCGATTCGGTGGAACGAGGCCGCCGCCAGCTGATGGACCTGCGCACCCTAGAGCGCATCTCGGCGCAGGTGGCGTCTTCGCTCGATCGCGAGAGTGTCGCCCATGCCATCGTCGAGCAGGCCGTCTTGCTCAGCGGGGCCGATGCCGCCGTGCTGCTGGAGCGCGACGACACGATCGGCGAGCTGCGCCCTCTGGCCTCCCACGCGCTGGATGACATGACCGTGAGCGCGCGCTCGCTGGCACAGGCCACCTGCTGCGCCGTGCGCGCCGCCAACACGGGAAAGCCGGTGACCGGCCACCAGTGCGATCACCGCGATGGCACCTGCATCATCCAGGCTCGCGAAGGCGCAGCGGACGACCTGCGCGTGGCGCATTGCCAGCCGCTCGCGACGATGATCGGTCCCATCGGCGCACTGTGCGTCTTCACCCGCGATGCCCGTGGCCTCGATGCGCGCGCCCTCATGCTCATCGGCACCTTTGCCAACGTCGCCGCCATCGCCATGGAAAACGCGCGTCTCTTCGCGCGCGTGACGCGAGAGCTCGAGACCCAGGTGGCGCTGCGCCGCGAGCTGGAGCACCGCATCAACAACAGCCTGACCGCGTTGCGTCACCTGATTCGCAATCGGCGGCAGCGGGCGACAACACAGGAAGCCCAAGAGCTCTTTAGTGAGCTCATCAGCCAGGTAGAGGGGCTCATCGAGATCAACCGGCTCCTCTCGCGCAGCGACGAGATAGGCGCCAAGGGGGTGCAGGCAGGTGACTTGGTGCGCACCATCGTTGACATCATCAAGCGGCAGCTCATCCCCGCCGAGCTGAAGGTGAGCTTTACCATCGGCAAGATTCCAGGAGTGATGGCCTTCGAGCCCGCCACAGTCTTTGGCATCGTCATCAATGAGCTGGTCGCCAACGCGCTCGAGCACGGCTTCGAGGGGCGCCAGCGTGGCACGATCCGCATTCACGGCATCCAGACGGGTGACCGCGTGAAGGTGCGCGTCGCCGACAATGGCGCCGGGCTGCCCGAGGGATTCACCGTCACGGGGCAGGCAAGCACAGGCCTCACCCTGGTGCGACAGCTCGTGCAGAGTGACCTCCACGGCTCCATCGCGATCTATTGCATCTCAGGCGATCCCGCCGATTTCCAGGTTTCCGACGCGCTGTCGCCCGGCGGCGAGCAATGGACCGTCGCGGAGCTCGAGTTTCCCGCCGAGCTGCGCGGGGTCGAGCGGCACTCGCACCTCGGCATTGGGAAGACGACAATCTAGCCTCAAAGATGTCGCGATGGGGCAGAATGGTGTATGCTGACCAGCGGTGACCCAAGGGCGGATCACCGTCGCGCACGCAATGGGGCGGGCGAGACCGGCCACGACCAGCCAGAGGAGCAAGCGGCACACGTCGCCGCGCGAAAAGCCATGCGCTACCACAACGACATTCTCTCTACCATCGGCCATACCCCGCTCGTGCGCCTCAACCGTCTGAGCGAGGGGCTCAGGCCACTCATTCTCTCCAAGGTTGAGCTCACGAACCCTGGCGGCAGCGTGAAGGACCGC
>DASWAC010000138.1:0-4149 GCA_036391335.1 Ktedonobacterales bacterium | reverse complement strand
GCCGCGGGGTGAAGCGCGGCGGGCCTGCATGCGTAGCAGGAAGTCGAGGGTCATCGGCTGGGGAAACTTGGGCGCGGGGCCAAAGCCACCCAGCACGGGATCCATCCGGTCGAGCAGCGCCTCGGTCGCCTGGGCCAAGGTCGCGACGGGCACGCGCGCCGTCTGCGGGAGGAAATTCTCCGGCTTGCGCAGGCCGGACCTGGCCGTCTGGCTCAAGGCTCCAGCGAGCTCCGCGGCCTGCCGCTCGATCTCTTCGCGGCGGGTGCGCCACGCCTCGGCGATGGCCAGCAGCACCTGGCGAAACGAGGGCATCTGATAGCGCGGCTCCGGCGGGAAGTAGGTGCCGCCCGCAAAGGGCGCGCCAGTGGGCGTGAGGAAGACCGACATCGGCCAGCCACCACTGCCGGTGAGCTGCTGCACCGCCTCCATATAGAGGGCATCGAGGTCAGGGCGCTCCTCGCGGTCCACCTTGATGCTGATGAAGTGCTCACTCATCAGGCGCGCGATGGACGCATCCTCGAAGGATTCCTCTCTGAGGCGGTGGCACCAGTGGCAGGCGCTATAGCCGATGCTCAGGAAGATGGGCTTATCCTCGGCCGCTGCCTTCGCCAGAGCTTCTGGGCCCCAGGGATACCAATCCACTGGATTGTGCGCGTGCTGCTGCAGGTAGGGGCTCAACTCGTGGATCAGCCGGTTGGTGTGCTCGTGGGTGTCTGTCATGGGCTCGCCTTCATTGCCGTGGGCGCTCGTCATCCCTGGGGATGCGAGAAGATGGCGTTCTCATCGGTGCTGCCAGGCACCTGCCAGCCGTGCTGCTCGAAGGTGCGCAGTGTCGTCTGGTCGGCGGGCACATAGTTCACGATCGAGTAATCTGATGTGCCGCTGAAAACCGAGACCGTCGTGCGCAGCATCAGGTCACCGAGATGCGAGTGGCGCATGGTAAAGACATAGCCTGGCGGGGTGCCGACACCAGGATCTTGGGAGTCGGCGATGCGCGAGAAGTCAGGCTGTGAGCGCAGGCGCCGCCAGAGGGTACGATATTCAGGGAGGTAGGTGAGGCTGCGGGTGTTGAACTTGAAGTCTGAGACGAGGCGGCGCGCCAGGGCCTCCCACGGGCGGAAACGGCTGCGATATGCTTTGTCGAAGAGGACCGCGAGAAGGTGGTCGCCATGTGTCTGCATCGCCTGTTGATCCAGCTCGAAGAGCCCCATCGCGGGGCGGTTCCACGCGGTGACGTACCACAGCCGGTCGAGGCTATGCGCCGGAAAGGCGGTGTTGCGCACCAGCACTGCGGCCAGCTCGCGCTGGTCGAAGAGATCAATGCTCTCGGCCTCGTCCTCCATGGGCTGGCTGGTGAGGTCGAAGAAGGCTTTGGCCAGCCGCTGGCGGTCGGCGCCATGCACGTCAAGGGCGCGGGTGATGGCGCGGGCCACGCGGACAGACGGCGCGATGCGCTGCCCGGTCTCCAAGTGGTATATGTAGGTGCGCGAGAGGCGCGCCGCACGCGCGAGCTGCCCCTGCGAGAGTCCGCGCGCTTTGCGGAGCTCGGCGACGAGGGTGGCGAAATCGGTGTCGTGCTCGGCTGCCATGTTGGGGCGAGCGCTTTGTGTGGTCATGCGGCAACCCTCCATGAGTAGTGTGTTTTTTTACTGCGTCCGCACGCTGTTAGCTGGCCAACCTGGATGCGCTCTATTCATGTTAGCTGGCTATGACGCAACTTGTCAACATCGCTGCGTATAATTCAGCGTGCGCTGGCCGCCGCAGGCCGAGTGCGCAGCGTCGCAGGAGACAACAAGCATGCCAGATGATGAGCATCCTTCCGCGAGCGCTCAGGTGAGCGCCGGTCAGCCATGGCTGGCGCACTATGCCCCTGGGGTCCCACACGAGATCCCCATCACCGATGAGGTGCTTCCCCACCTGCTCGACGAGTCTGTGCGTCATTTCGGGGCGCGTCTCGCTCTCGAGTATTTCGGGACGAAGATTACCTATGCCCAGCTTGGCTCCCTGGTAGATCGCTTCGCGCGGGCGCTGGTCTCGCTTGGCGTGGAGCGCGGCGACCGGGTGGCGGTAGTGCTGCCAAACTGCCCGCAATTCCCCATTGCGTTCTATGGCGCGCTCAAGGCAGGCGCGACTGTCGTCCCGACGAACCCCCTCTACACCGCGCACGAGTTGCAGCACCAGTTTGGCAATTCAGGCGCCAAGGTGGTCATCCTGATGGATACCATGCTGGGGAGCATGGCCGAAGTGTGGGATGACACCCCGGTAGCGCATGTCATCACCACCGGCGTCGAAGAGTATTTCCCAGTTCCCCTGGCCCTGGCCTACCGGCTGAAAACGGCCAGTGAGAGCATCGGCAAGCGCAAGCCATCCACTCAGCAGTTTAAGGCGCGGGGCATGCTGCACACGATGAAGGATCTCATCGGCCACGCGGCCCATGCCGGTGGCTTCGAGGTCTTTGCCCTGCCCGAAGCCGGGAAGGCGGACGACCTGGCTGTGCTCCAATACACCGGCGGCACCACCGGACTTCCCAAGGGCGCCATGCTGACGCACCGCAATCTGGTGACCAATGCGCGCCAGGTCTGGGCGTGGAGCGAGCTCTCGTCCGCAGAGCATCATGTCACGCTGTGCATCGCGCCGTTCTTCCACGTCTATGGCCTCACCGTCTGCATGAACATGTCTGTGGCCTATGGCGCGACGATGGTGCTACTGCCACGCTTCGCCTCGCACGAGGCGTTGCAGGCGATCGAGCGCTATAAGCCGACACTCTTCCCTGGCGTGCCCGCCATGTATATGGCGCTGGCTCGCGCCGTGGAAAAGACGCCCGCCGACCTGTCCTCCATCAGGATCTGCATCAGCGGCTCCGCGCCCCTTCCCCTGGAGGTGCAGCAGGCCTTCGAGCGAGTCTCCGGCGCGACTGTGGTGGAAGGCTATGGCTTGAGCGAGGCATCGCCGGTGACGCACGCCAATCCCATCTCGGCTGGCCGACGCATCGGCACGATCGGCCTGCCAATCTCCAACACAGATGCCGCGATTCGCGACCTCGAGAGCGGCAATTTCCTCCCGGTAGGTGAGCAGGGTGAGATCGTCGTACGCGGACCGCAAGTGATGCGCGGCTATTGGCAGCGGCCCGACGAGACCGCCGAGACACTATTGGAGGGCGGCTGGCTGCGCACTGGCGATATCGGCTCCATGAGCGATGACGGCTATTTCACGGTGGTGGACCGCGTCAAAGATATGATCATCGTGGGCGGGCTCAAGGTTTATCCCCGCCAGGTCGAGGATGTGCTCTTCCAGCACCCCAAGGTGGCCGAGGCAACCGTCTTTGGCCTCAACAGCGGCCCGCGTGGCGAGGAAGTCGTCGCGGTCGTTGTGCCCAAGCCGGACGTGCAGGTGACTGCCCAGGAGATCATTGAGTTTTGCCGGAAGGAATTGGCCCCCTACAAAGTGCCGCGACGCGTGGAGTTTCGTGAGTCGCTGCCCAAGACAATCGTGGGTAAAGTGTTGAGGCGTGAGCTGCGCGATGAGCTGATCGCGAAGCAAGCGACTCCAAGCGGGCAAGGCACGAGCCAGGCCTGAGCAAAAGCATTGGAGAAGGTGATTCGATGGCAACAGAGGTGAAGCGTGAGACGGCGGTGAGCTTCCTCACGACCCCGGTGACCGAGGCGCATTTCCTCACGCCTGAGCAGTTTACCGACGAGCAGAAGTCCATTCGCGAGGCCGCGGAGACCTTCATCCAGCGCGATGTCCTGCCGCTGAGCGAGGCCATCGAGGCGCAGGAGCCGGGGGTCATGCCCTCGCTGCTGAAGAAAGCCGGCGATCAGGGCCTGCTGATGGTGGATATTCCCGAGGCCTATGGCGGCGCCGAGCTGGGGATGATCGTGAGCGCGCTGGTTGCGCAGGAGATGCGCCAGGCGTCGTTCGCGGTCGCGCAGGGCGCGCACACCACTATCGGCACGCTGCCCATCGTCTTCTATGGCACAGAGGAGCAGAAGCGCACGTATCTGCCACGCCTGGCCACCGGCGAGATTCTCGGCGCCTATGCGCTGACCGAGCCGGGCGTCGGCTCCGATGCGATGTCCATCTCGACGCGCGCCCAGCTCTCGCCCGACGGGAAGCACTACATCCTCAACGGCGCGAAGCAGTGGATCA
>DASWAC010000137.1:0-1639 GCA_036391335.1 Ktedonobacterales bacterium | reverse complement strand
GCGAACGAGAAGTCCTCCATTGGCGTGCTCTCGCCGTACCGCGATCAGGTCAACTATCTCAATAAGCTGCTGGCCCAGAAGCTGAAGTCGAAGATCCTGCAGGACCACGACATCATTTGCGGCACGGCGCATACCTTCCAGGGGGATGAGCGCGACATCATGCTCATTAGCTTCTGCGTGGACCCCACCTCGCACCGCAGCGCGCTCACCTTCCTCGACCAGGAGAACCTCTTCAACGTCGCGGTCACCCGGGCGCGTCATCGCCAGGTGATCTACACGGCGCTGGACCCGCGGAACCTGCCCCAGGACCACCTGCTGCGGCACTATCTCACCTATGCCGCCGACTGCCTGGACGACGACGAGCCCGCGAGCGAGGGCGCTGGCACGCCCTTCGAGCGCAACGTCGCCGAGGCGCTGAAGGCGCGTGGCTACACCACTTTTCTGGAATACCCCGTCGCGGGCTTCGCGGTGGACGTGGTAGTGCAGCGCGAGCGCAAGGCGCTGGCGATTGCATGTGACGGCGACCCAGACGCCGCCGCGACCATCGAGGGCGAGTCATCCATAGACACGGTGAACGGCCAGGCCATCCTCGAGCGCGCGGGCTGGCAGATCTATCGCTTACCCTTCCGTCGCTGGCAGCGCGAGCGCGACATCTGTCTCGCCGAGATCGACGCGATGCTCGGCGGTGGTGGCGACTCCGGTGAGCTGGTGGAGGAGTAGCCACAGCTGCCGAAGGCTCTGCTGGCCACTCCGCTTCGGCGAATTGCCACACTGGAGGATGCCGAGGCCGCCTGCCCACTATCCGTGCTCCAGCCTTCAGAGCCGCGAGCTTGCGCGACATGACCGAGCGGGATTCCGTCCCGCGTGATGCAGGATGCCTGGCGCTCGCGAGGGGCTTCACCATCGGTGCGCCGTGTTCCGGCGTTGCCAGGTGTAGCCGCGCGCATCACGCCATGCCGGGAAATCTTCCCGACTGAGATTCCCGAGCGGACGGGAAGGCGCCTCATGACAGTGGGCCACCGCGCGGGCTAGGCTATGGGCGCCAGGTGGCACGCGCGGACCCTCACCCTACCCTCGCCCTCATGGAGAGGGCCTAGAGGCCATCACGTACGCTGAGCCAAGCGGCTCTGGGCTTCCCTTTCTCCTTTGGGAGAGAGGCAGAGGTGAGGCTGGCCAAGTCGCCCACGGCGTAGAATGGCGGCATGGCGCCCAGACATGGCACAGAAACGAGTGTTTCCGTGGAGCGCGACCCCACCGTGGCCAAGCGTGCGACCAGCCCGCCACGCACCTTCCTGAGCGAGCGGCTGACCCGGCCACGGGCGCTCACCCTGGCGCGAGGTGTGTGGGTGGCCATCGCGGTGGCTTCCCTCGGCATCTTCGTCGCCAGCATCGCCATCCAGCTCGCCCACGTGCGCCAGCTCTGCCCCACCGACGCCTGCGCGGGCGCGTCGCTCACGCCGGGCACCCTGCGCGCCATTGCCGGGCTCGGCCTCTCGGCTCCACTCTATCTCTCATATGCTATCTGGCTCAGCATCATCTTCGCGGCGGTCCATGCCGTGGTGGCCGCCCTGGTCTTCTGGAAGCGCTCAGATGATCCCATGGCGCTGCTGGCCGCGCTGGCCATCCTCCTCTTCGGGCT
>DASWAC010000136.1:0-11611 GCA_036391335.1 Ktedonobacterales bacterium | reverse complement strand
TCCGGCGCAGATGCGAACGCATCGAGAAAGCTAGCGCGTGCGGCATCGAAGCGAGCGAGAGATTCACCTGGCGTTGCCGGTTCCTGTTGACTCATCGTTTCACACTCCTCCCCAAAGATAGGCGAATGGTGGCCGGTTCCCCAGCCACCATACCCCAAAACTATTGGCCGCCGCCGGTGGACGACTGGCGACACCAAGGCGCGCTATGCCGGCAGCAGACCCTGCTTCACCAGATAGGCCTTGGCGACGTCCTGCACCGTCTTGTTGTCCACGCTCACCTGCTTGATGAGATCAACCTGGTCGGCAGTGGTCAGCTTCGCGGCCAGCGGATTCAAGAAGTCCTTGATGGAGGGTGACTTGCTGAGCAGCTGGTCGCGCACCACCGGAGCCGGATTGTAATTCGGGAAGACGCCCTTCGGGTCGGTCAGCACGACGAAGCTGTTCGTCACGATCGCCGGGTCGGTCGTGTAGCAGACCATCAGGTCCACATCACCCTTCTTCACTGCGTCGAACGAGAGCTGCTCGTCGATCTTCGTCACCTTCGCGAAGGTGACACCGTAGCCCTGCTGCACCGGATTGATCGCCGCATCAATGCCATCTGACTGGCTGGCGATATTCAGCTTGCCATTCTGCGCGGTCAGATCACCCACCGACTTGAGGTTAAACTTGGTGGCATTGCCCTGCGAGGTGCAGATCGCATAGCTGTCATTGAGCCCAAACGCCGCATCGAGCCAGGTCAGATGCAGGGTCTGCTCGTAGTAGTCCTTGACCGTAGTATAAGCCTGGTGGGCATCTTGAGATGGCTTGAGCTTATAGGTGCTCTGCGCTGTGCCGGTGAACTCGGGATAGATATCCACCGCACCGCTCTTGATAGCGGAATCGAGGAATGGGGTATCTCCCAGGCCAAGCTTTGTCGTGACATTATAGCCTTGTTGCTGCAGCAGAAGTGTATACATCTCGGCCAGGAGCCGGCCGTCAGCATCCTTCTTGCTGCCGATGGTGACATTGACGCCCGAGCCGGGCTTGCCACTGCCACCGCCGCCGCAGCCGGCCAGCGTCAGCACACTCAACAGCAGCACCACGCCAAGGGGCTTGGCAAAGGTGTGAAACCATGACTTTCGCATTCAGATTCTCCTCTGTGGGTTGTTCGTGTGATTGCCTCGCGCTGACATGGAAATAGCCTCCATGTCGGATCATCCTTTCCACCTGATTGGCGCGCCTGGCGTCGGGTGCCTGGCTCGCGAGCTACGCCGCCTGCGCCTCGATTCCCTCCTCCTCGACAGCCTCCTGTGGCGCTGCCTGTCGCACGCCGACGGGCGTGACGATTCGCTGCAAGCGCGCCAGGACGACTTCGGTCAAAAGGGCGAGCAACGCAATTGCCAAGCCCCCAGCCAGCAGCTCGGTCGGGTCGGCGAGGTTGCTCAGGCCGGCGGTAATGTATTCGCCATATCCGCCTGCGCCAATGATGGATGACAGGGGAGATGTAGCGACTATCTGCACCGCGGCCGTGCGAATGCCAGCCGCGAGAACAGGCAAGACAAGCGGGAGCTGAATGCGCGTGAGGATTTGCCACGGCGTCATCCCCATGCCACGCCCGGCATCCACCACAGCCGGGTCGATGCCACGCAACCCGCTGATCGTATTGAGCAGGATGGGTGGGATGCCCAGCAGGGTCAGCACGATGACCGGGATTGTCAGCCCCACGTGAAAGAAGGGCACCACCGCGTAGAGAAAGACGATGAAGGCCAGCACTGGCACCGCGCGAGCGACCCCGGCGATCGAGGCGGCGACAAACGCGGCAACCGGACGGCGCGCAACTAGCACCCCAATGGGGGCGCCCAGGAGGATCGCCAGGACGATTGATAGCAACGACATGCGCAGGGTATCGCCGGTGTGCCCGAGGAAGTCATTCTGTGGGTCGCGGATGAACTGGAGCAGCGATGCGAAAAGGCTCATGCCGTCGCCACCTCCTGTCCACGACCCAGCCAGCGCTGCACTCCCAGCAGGGAGAGATCCACGCCTACGGCGAAGACAGTCACCAATACCGAGCCGGCGACGATCTTCTCCTTTTGTGCTAGGTTGATACCATCCAGGATGAGCGTGCCGAGGTTCGCCTGCCCAACGAATGGGCCAATCGTCGCGATGCCGATGGTGGTCACCGCGACGACGCGAATGCCCGCCACGATGATCGGCACCGAGAGGGGCAGCACGACCCGCCACTGTGTCTGCCAGGAGCTCATGCCCATCGCGTGCGCGACATCCACCAGCATGGGGTCCACCGCGCGAATTGCCGCGACAATATTGCGGATCAACACGACCTGCGCATAGATCACCAGGGGGATGAGCAGGGTCCAGATGGTCAGACCGGTGAAGCGGAACATGATGGGAATGAGCGCAAAGCTGGGGATGGTGTAGAGTATGCCTGCCACCGTCTGCACCGGTAAATCCAGCTTGGTATAGCGGATGATGAGCAGCGAGATTGGAAAGGCGATCAGCAAGCTAATGACCAAGGTCAGCACGGTGATGGTAATATGGCCAGCGAGCAGGTTTGGGATGCTCGATTGGTCAGTGAGGTCCCAGCTGGACCCACGAAAGATATAGCTCATCGGGCGGGCGTCCTCTTTCTCATGCCTGCGCTACCCACGACAGTGTGACCGCCACTATGGCTTCACAGTCACGCTCTCAGCCACGATAGACTGGGCGCCTGCGGGCGCACGCGTGGTGCGGATGACATGGGATATCGTTGACAGTGAGACCTGGCCGATGAGCTTTTCGCCGTCCTTCACGCCCACGGCATCTACACCAGACTCCACCAGCCGGAGGAGGGCCTGCAGCAGCGTCGAGCTGGCCGGGATCGAGTCTCCCGCCATACCGGTCACGGGCTCGAGAGCCATGGTGGCGGGCAGGTATTGAAATTGTCTTAAGACGTTATCGGCGCCGACGAGCTGGCGCACGAAGTCATTGGCTGGCCTCGCCAGCAGATCAACCGGCGTGCCCTCCTGAATGAGCTTCCCTTCCGAGAGCACCACCAGCTGATCGCCGAGCTTGAATGCCTCATCTACATCGTGAGTGACGAAGAGGATCGTTTTCTTGACGCCGCGCTGGATGCTGAGCAGCTCCTCTTGCATGCGGCCGCGGGTAATCGCGTCGAGCGCGCCAAAGGGCTCATCCATCAACAACACCGCCGGATCGGCGGCGAGCGCACGTGCCAGCCCGACACGCTGCTGCTGGCCGCCACTCAGCTGGCGGGGATAGCGCTTCCGGAACTCCCCCGGCGGGAGGCCCACCAGGCCAAGCAGCTCATCCACCCGTGGCGAGGTCTCCTCGCGTGACTCGCCCAGAATGGACGGAACCACCTGGACATTGTCCTCGATGGTGAGGTGCGGAAAGAGGCCCACCTGCTGGATGACATAGCCTATGCTGCGCCGCAGCTCGATAGGGTCATGATCTACGGTGGCGACGCCATCGATGAGAATTTGGCCGGCTGTAGGGTCGATCAGGCGGTTGACCATACGCAGCAGCGTCGTCTTCCCCGAGCCTGAGGTGCCCACGAGCATACAGATCGCGCCCTCGCGCACTTTGAAGCTGACGTTTTCGACAGCTCCCTTGGTGGCGCCCACGTAGGTCTTCGAGACGTTGGCAAACTCGATTGTGGTCACGTGCGCCCCTCCTTGCCGGTCTCGTCGCCGGTCACGAGTGCGTAGTCCTCAGTGTGGCGACTATTCTCAAGATACGATAAGGCAGCCGCGCAACCACAACCCCCACTCCACACTACGTCATCAGCAGCCACATCAATCACCATCCACTCTGCGGACACATGCCGGCCATGCGGCGCAAGCTCGCAGGAGGTGGACGATCCCCGGCAGGTGGACAAGAAGCGCTACGCGTTCCCCAAAGGGTTCACCAGCAGCTCGTGCCTCGCACCAACCACTCCGTTACAATCACGTGAGAGTGTAGCACAGTGACAGTAGCTTGAACAAACGTGCTAATTTTTCCGCCCGAAGGAGGCTCACCGTGATGGATCCCATGCCCCCAAGCTGGCTCGACCTCTTTGACTACCGGCAGCGCGTGACCGCCTTCTATCGAGATCGCGCCCAGGCGCTGGCGCGCGGCGTCGATCCGGAGACCGTGTGGCGTGGCTGGTGCGCCTCACGTGACGCCCTCTTTGCCCGCCATCCGCAGTCCGCGCTGAGCGTGGAAGACAGGGTGGCATTCACCGGCCTCAACTATTTCTCGTATGATCTCAGCCTGCGTGTGCAGGCCATCCTCACCCCTGAGCCGCCAAGGAACGAAGAGCTGCCTGCCAGTCACCCGCACCCCGGCGTCTATACCCGCGCCGGGCAGCTGCGCTTCACCCTGGTGGGGAGCGAGGTGGCGCTGACCGTGTACTGGATTGATGTCTACGGTGGCGGGCTCATCCTGCCTTTCCGCGACGCCACCGGGCCGGCCGAGACATATGGCGCGGGACGCTATCTCTTCGACACCGTGAAGGGCAGCGATTTTCAGCGGCTGGACTCCGGCGCCGGGCTCGATGGCCCTCCCGACGGCTATGGCGGTGGGCGTGTAATGCTCGACTTCAACTATGCCTACAATCCCTCATGCGCCTACGATCCCAAGTGGGCGTGCCCGCTCGCGCCGCGCGACAACTGGCTGACTGTGCCGATTCGCGCGGGCGAGCTGAATTATCACGCCTGAGCGCTATTTGTCGCGCTCGGTGGCCACCAGCGCCGCCTGGGCCGCCGCGAGCCGTGCCACTGGCACCCGGAAGGGTGAGCAGCTCACGTAGTCGAGCCCCTGCTCGTGGCAGAATGCGATGCTGGCCGGGTCACCGCCGTGCTCGCCGCAAATGCCGATCTCCAGGTGCGTGTTGGCGGCGCGGCCGTCCTGTGTCGCCATGCTGACCAGCCGTCCTACGCCGTCGCGGTCGAGCGTCTGGAAGGGGTTCTCCTTGAGGATCTTCACCGGGGCGTCCAGCCCTGGCGCATCAACGCCCTCCAGGTAGCGCATGAGGAATTTGGCTTCGGCATCATCGCGGCTCATGCCAAAGGTCGTCTGCGTGAGATCGTTGGTCCCAAAGCTGAAGAAGTCAGAGACCTCCGCGATCTGCGTCGCCGTCAGGGCCGCGCGTGGCAGCTCGATCATTGTGCCGAACTTGTAATCCACCTGCCCACCTGGCTCACCCGCGATCTCGCGCGCCACCGACTCTAGTTGTCGGCGCACCTCGCGCAGCTCGTTGACGTGGCTCACGAGGGGAATCATGATCTTCGGCTGCACCTTGATGCCCTCCGCCGCGACCGCGCGTGCGGCCTCGAGGATTGCACGCGTCTGCATGATCGTGATCTCAGGGAACATGAGGCCCAGACGGCAGCCGCGCAACCCCAGCATCGGATTCGCCTCGCGCATAGCATTCACCGCCGCGAGCAGCTTGCGCTTCTCATCCAGCTCAGCGCCAGTCTGGCCCAGCGCCTCCATGTGGGTCACCTCGACCAGCAGCTCCTCATAGCTGGGGAGGAACTCGTGCAGCGGGGGATCGATCAGGCGGATCACAACCGGATAGCCCTCGCCTGTCTTCGGGTTCCGCATGGCGCGGAAGATGCCCTCGAAGTCACCACGCTGCACCGGCAGCAATTGGTCGAGCGCGGCCTGGCGCTCCTCTTTCGTCGCCGCGAGAATCATCCGCTGCACGACGGGCAGGCGATCTTGCTCCATGAACATGTGCTCGGTGCGGCACAGGCCGATGCCCTCGGCGCCGAACATGACCGCGCGTGCCGCGTCGCGCGGATAGTCCGCGTTGGCCCATACCCCTAGCTTGCGGACGCCGTCGGCCCACTCCAACAGGGTGGCCAGCTCGCGCTCCTGGCTAAAATCTGGCTCTGTGAGGGTGATCTCGCCGAGGTAGACCGCGCCGCTGCTGCCGTCAATGCTGATCGTGTCGCCCTCGCGCACGACGACATCGCTGCCTTGCACGGTCGCCTGACGGTCCTCGTAGTCCACTCGCAGCCGCTCGCAGCCGACCACCGCGGGCAGCCCCAAGCCGCGCGCGACGACAGCGGCATGGCTTCCAGTCCCACCACGGCTGGTGAGGATGCCCTTCGCCACCAGCATCCCGTGCACATCGTCGGGGCTGGTTTCCTGGCGAACGAGGATGATGTGCTCACCCGCTTTCCCGGCAGCCTCGGCGCGGTCGGCGTCGAAGATGACCTTCCCGACGGCGGCGCCCGGCGAGGCGTTCACGCCACGCGCCAGCTCACGCCCTGCCGCGGTGGCCTCGGCGATGGCCGTCTCGTCGAAGCGTGGCAACAAGAGCTGCACCACCTGAGTCGGCTCGACACGCTGCAGGGCTTCCTCGCGACTGATGAGCCTTTCGTGCTCCATGTCGACGGCAATGCGCACGGCCGCGCGGGCAGTGCGCTTGGCGGTGCGGGTCTGCAGCATATAGAGCGTGCCCTGCTCGATGGTAAATTCGAGGTCCTGCGTGTCGCGATAGTGCTTCTCCAGCCGCTCGGCGATCTGCTCGAACTGCGCGAAGACGGCGGGCATCTCGTCTTTCAGATGACCGATTGGTGAGGTATTGCGGATGCCGGCGACGACATCCTCTCCCTGCGCATTGATGAGGTAGTCGCCATAGAGATGCTTTTCACCGGTGACAGGGTCACGCGTGAAGGCGACGCCCGTCGCGCTATTCTTCCCCATGTTGCCGAAGACCATCGTCTGGACATTGACGGCGGTGCCGAGATCGTGGGAGATCTTGTTGAAGTTGCGATAGTCAATGGCGCGCCGGTTATTCCACGAGGCAAAGACCGCCTCGATGGCCAGCTTCAGCTGCTCCATTGGCTCCTCAGGAAAGTCGCGGCCAGAGGCCGTGCGCGCGATCTGCTTGAAGTCGGCCACCATCGCGCGCAGTGAGTCAGCGCTCAGCTCAGCGTCCGTCTTCACGCCGGAGCGCTGCTTATACGCTTCAATCGTGCGCTCGAAGGCGGCGGGGTCGGCATCCAACACGATCTTGGAAAACATCTGGATGAACCGGCGATAGGAGTCGTAGCAGAAGCGCTCGTCACCGCTGCGGGCAATCAGGCCCTTCACCGTCTCATCATTGAGGCCGAGGTTGAGCACGGTATCCATCATGCCTGGCATCGAGAACTTCGCGCCCGAGCGCACCGATACCAGCAGCGGATTCGCGGCGTCACCTAGCCGCTTGCCCGTCTGCTCTTCGATGATCCGCAGCGCCGCCACCGTCTGCTCCCACAGCCCATCGGGGAAGCGCTTACCGCCGCGGTAATATTCATTGCAGGCTTCCGTGGTGAGCGTGAAACCAGGAGGGACCGGAAGCTGGGCTCGGGTCATCTCGGCGACACCCGCGCCCTTCCCGCCGAGCAGGTCACGCATGCCGGCATTGCCCTCGGTGAACAGGTAGACCCACTTGCGCGGTGATTTGGCCACGACCTCATCGAGGCTCTGTGTTGTGCTTGCCATTGCGATGTGCGCTCCTTTTCGCTCACGCGCCGCGATGCGCCCGCACCCAACGTCGCGTGGCACGCCTATCTCTATTGTAGACGCATGGGGACGGTCACTGCGCAGGCTCGCGCTCATCCCACATGCCGAGCCGTGTTACACTGGCTGCGTTCGGTTGGATGCCCACTCCCCAAGGAGGCTCGACATGACCATCCAGATGAGGCAGCTCGGACTCAGCATCGTCGTGGCGCTCGCACTGGTGGCGCTCATCCTCGGCGCGGTGATGCTTCGCGAGCTGGCGACCCATGCGCATATTGCCAGCGCGGTCCGCAGCCTGGCCGATACCTGCGGGGCTTCTGTCACCCATTGCTAGGCGCAGCGCTCCCTAGGCTAGACCTTCCCTAGTGGCGTCCCCGGCCGGCCCGGTCGGCGCCTGGCTCCTCGGGTGGGCGGCTGGCTGCGGGCATCGCTGTCCCGCGCGAGCCAGAGTGCTCGCCCTGCCAGGGCTGATCCACCTGGCCGAGGTCCGCTTCGGGCACGATGCTCTCGAAGGCGCCTGTGGCGATGGCCTCGGCCAGCGCGGCGATATCCGGGGCCGGAGTGCGGTCGGCGGTCAGCGCGGGAACCAGCTCGCGCACCACCTCATAGGCACGCAGAGCGCCAAGACCCGGCTTCAGTGGGCGGCGGAACTCCAACCCCTGCGCGGCGGTCAGCAGCTCGATGGCCACCACGCGGCGCGTCAATTCGAGCACCTCGCGCAGCTTGATGCCTGACGTTGCGCCCATGCTCACGAAGTCCTCCATCCCGGCGGAGGTCGGAATGGAGTCTATGCTCGCCGGATGCGCCAGCACCTTGATCTCGTTCACCAGCGCGGCAGCGCTATATTGCGCGATCATATAGCCTGAGTTCAGACCCGGCTCCGGCGTGAGGAAGAGGGGAATCGCCGAGGGCCCAGTGTCCCAGTCATGCGGGCCCATCAGGTAATAGATGCGCCGCTCAGAAAAGCTGGCCACCTGCGCTAGCGCGATCGCAAGGAAATCGAGCGCCAGCGCCAGCGGCTGCCCGTGGAAGTTCCCTCCGGTGAGCACATCGCCACTGGCGGGGAAGATGAGCGGATTGTCAGTCACCGCTAAAAGCTCGGCGGCGAAGACGCCACGGCAGTGGGCGAGAGTGTCACGCACTGCCCCCAGCACCTGTGGCGCGCACCGCAGCGAATAGGGGTCTTGCACACGACCACAGTCGGCATGGCTTGGATTGATCTCGCTCTCATGCAGCAGAGCTCTCAAGCGCTCGGCGGCAAGGGACTGGCCGTGCTGCGGGCGCACGCCGTGGATGCGCGGGTCGAGCGGCACGAAGCTGCCGAGGAGGGCTTCCAGGCTCATGGCCGTGGCGACCTCGGCGGCCCGCACGATCACCATCGCATCGTGCACGGCCAGCGCGCCCATAGCTTCCATCACGTGAGTACCGTTGATGAGCGCCAGACCCTCCTTCGCAGCCAGTGTCAGCGGGGCCAGGTTCGCCCGTGAGAGCGCGTCAGCGCCGGGCAGCCGGTCACCGCTCAGCATAGCCTCACCCTCGCCGATGAGCACGAGACTCAGATGCGCCAGCGGGGCCAGGTCGCCACTCGCGCCCACCGAGCCGCGCATGGGGATGACTGGGGTCACCCCTGCGTTGAGCATGCCCAGCAGCAGAGCGATCACGTCAAGACGCACGCCGGAGTGCCCGCGCGAGAGGCTATTCGCCAGCAGGAGCATCGTGGCGCGCACCGTCGCCCTGTCGAAGGGCTCACCGGTGCCGGCAGCGTGGCTGCGCACGAGGTTGCGCTGCAAGTCAGCGAGCTGGTCCTGCGCAATTTTCACACGGCTGAGATGACCAAACCCCGTCGTGATGCCATAGACCGTCCGATCTTCGTCGCCAATGCGCTCGACCACCGCCCGCGCCGCATGGATGTGGTCGCGCGCCCCCGTGGCCAGCTCCACCTTCGCGCCGTGCCTGGCGACCGCGACGACATCCGCCAGGGTGAGACTGTGCTCACCTGACCCACCCACTCGCACCATACGCTCATCAGCCATGTTATTCCCCCAGCCTTGCGGGCCGCGCCGCGTCGCGCGGATGCCGTGCACGCCAATCTCCGGAATTGTAGCATGGTGAGCTGAAGGTGGCTGTGAGCTTCCCCGTCGCGGGTGACGGCGCGCTCCATTGTGCGCTATGCTCCACAGCAAGGTTGGCATTATGTCACACTGTGAGGAGACGAGATCATGTCCGATTCCGGTGCCTCTGACTCCAAACCCGCAAAACCCAAAGAGCCCGTGCTCGATCGCATGGCAGCCGCCGTGCAGCATGTGGCGCGCCCCCTCACCGGAGCCACTTGGCGGGCGCCACGACGGCTCAAGACGCTGCTTTCTGGCTCCTTCTTGGGGCATCCACTGCACCCGATGCTCAAAGACGGTGTCGTGGGCGCGTGGCTGCTCACGACCATCCTCGACATTCTCTGGCTCATCAATGGCGGTCTCTTCGCCTGGGCGGCGCACGCCGCTCAGCTGACCGCGATGGTCGGCATCCTTTCGGCGTTCGCCGCTATCGCCACAGGCACGGCCGACTGGAGCGACACCTACGGCCCCGAGCGGCACACCGGCTTCATCCATGGGCTGCTCAACGCCTCCGCCACACTGCTCTATCTCATCTCACTTGGCCTACGCTATGACATCTTCGCCGGCCATCTCGACGTCTCCCAGCATGCCGCGGCGAACCCCGCGGCGGCATTTGTCGGCTTCGGCGGTTTCGTGCTCATGGGCATCGCCGCATTCCTAGGCGGCGATCTGGTCTTTCAGCTGGCGACCGGCGTCAACCACGAGCATTTCGAGTCTGCGGTGCGAAAGTGGACCGGAGTCGGCCCAATGGCTGATGTGCCCGAGGGGAAACCCTATCGCGTCGTGGCAGGCAAGGCGCCAGTGGTTCTCCTGCGCAATGGCGAGCAGATCTACGCGATCGGCGCGACCTGCACCCATAACGGCGGCCCGCTCGACAAGGGAGCGCTCGATGGGCTAGTGATCGAGTGCCCCTGGCATCAATCGCGGTTCGACCTGCGCAATGGCCACGTCATCACCGGCCCGGCCACGGTGCGCGCCATTCGCTATGATGTGCGGGTCACGGACGGCACTGTCGAGGTCATCGCAAAGAAGTAGGCTGGCGCGGGCATCAGGAGCATTCGCTATCATCTCTTGTGCTATGTCATCCCAAGAGCCTGAGTGAGAATGCCCGTGTCAGCAACAGAGAACCCTTTGCGCCGCTACCTTGCGCTGCCCGCCACCACGCGGCAAGAGCAACTGTTCACGCTCGCGTGGCCGCTGGCGCAGCGGTTCGCCGAGCGCGCGGCCGCTCACGACCATGCCGCCTCCTTCGCCCACGAGAACATCGCTGATCTCCACACGGCGGGCCTGCTCGGGCTAGCAGTGCCTCAGAGCTACGGTGGGCTCGGCGCGAACGAAGCGGAAGCGGCGCAAGTGGTCGAGCTCGTCGCCTGGGGTGACGCGTCCACTGCGCTGGCCTTTGGCATGCACGTCAGCATCACCGGGCAGATGGCCACAGCCCCAACGCTGTGGCCCGAGCACGCCCCGCGTATGCTCACCGAGGCAGCGCGAGATGGCGCGATGCTCAACGCGGCTCAGGCCGAGCCCGAGATGGGCAGCCCGGCGCACGGCGGCGTGCCTATGACGACCGCGACGCGTCAGGCCGATGGTGGCTGGCGGATGTCAGGGCGCAAGGTCTTCACCACAGGCGCGCCGGCGCTGCGCTACTTTCTCGTGATGGCCACCATAGTCGAGGACGCCCAGCCGGCGCGGGTTGGCAACTTCCTCGTTCCCGCGGATTTTCCTGGCGTCAGCATCGAGCAGACGTGGCAAGGTCTGGCGCTGCGCTCCAGTGGCAGTGACGACCTCGTGCTGGATGACGTGCCCTTGCCGGCGGATGCGCTCCTCGATGAGCGTGCGCCTGGCGCTCCGGACCCGCGAGGCGCGCTGGGACTGCCCTGGGGAGCGCTGATCGTCTCGTCGGTCTACATCGGCCTCGCCCTCGCCGCTCGCGATGAGTGCGTAGAATTCGCGGCGAGCCGCGTGCCGTCGGGTCTGGGCAGGCCCATCGCGACCATTCCCAGCGTGCA
>DASWAC010000135.1:0-2871 GCA_036391335.1 Ktedonobacterales bacterium | reverse complement strand
CGGTGGTGAGCGGCGTGCTGGCGGATGAGCCACATGCGCTAGCTGACCGCACCGTGCGCCACCGCTTCGTGCGCGCGACCGGGCTGACGCAGGCGCACATTCACCAGGTCGCGCGTGCCCAACGGGCGGCATCTCTCTTGCGGCAAGGCAAGCCCATCCTCGACACCGCGCATGAGGCCGGCTATTTCGATCAGCCACATCTCACGAGATCACTCAAGCGCTTCATCGGACACACGCCTGCTCAGCTCGCTCGTACACACGCGTCCGAATAGCTTGCCACTTCGTACAAGACACCCACCCGCTGGCACGGGTATACTACAAATGTTCTAAATGAGACCTGGATACCAGAGAAGGACACCCCTATGCGCACGACACGCTCAAACGATGGCACCACGATCGCGTTCGACCAGGCTGGCACCGGCCCGGCGCTCATCCTCATCGGTGGCGCGCTTTCCAACCGCGCGGCCGCGGTCACCCTCATGCCCCGGCTCGCGTCCCACTTCACCGTCTTCGCCTTCGACCGGCGCGGGCGTGGCGACAGCGGCGACACCAGCCCCTATGCGGTCGAGCGTGAGATCGAGGATATCGCGGCTCTGATCAGCGAGGCTGGGGGGTCGGCATCCCTCTTTGGCCACTCCTCGGGGGCGGTCCTCGCCCTGGAAGCGGCGCGCCAGCTCCCGAGCCAGATCACCAAGCTGGCGCTCTATGAGCCGCCCTTCATCATAGATGACAGCCGTCCTCCACTATCCGCCGCCTTTCATGCCCGGCTCACGGACCTGGTCGCCTCGGGTCAGCGGAGTGAAGCGGTCGAGTATTTCCTGGGCGAGGGTGTGCAAGTTCCTGCCGAGATGCTCGCTCAGATGAAAGCCTCGCCTATGTGGCCGGAGCTGGTGACGGCCGCGCACACGCTGCCCTACGACGTGGCCGTGATGGGCGACACGGAGTCTGGCAACCCGGAGGCGCTCGCTAAGTTCGCCGCCATTGCCGTGCCGACGCTCGTGATGGACGGTGGTGCGAGCCCTGTCTTTATGCATCGGGGCGCCGAAGCGCTCGCCAGCGTCATCCCACACGCGCGGCATCAGCGCCTGGCAGGGCAGCAGCATGGCCCAGCAGACGCAGTGCTGGTGCCGGTGCTGGTCGAGTTCTTCACCGCCTGAGCCACGCCGCCCACCACGACTGGAGACCTACGATGGGATCGATCACCACGGGATTCTCGATGTCCCTGGATGGCTTCATCGCGGAGCCCAACGATTCGTGTGACCGGCTCTTCACCTGGATGTTCCTTGGCGACACTGACTTCTCGGCGCCCATGGGAGGGGGCGAGCTCGCGCTGAAGATCTCGGCTGAGAGCGCAGAGCTGCTCGAAAGCGCCGTGCAAGCGGCAGGCGCCCTGATCGCCGGGCGGCGACTCTTTGACCTGACTCACGGCTGGGGCGGAAGGCATCCCTTGGGCGTGCCCATCGTCGTGGTGAGCCATCGCCCCGCGCCTGAGTGGGTCGAGCCCACGTGGCCGGTAACCTTCACCGAGAGCCTCGACGGCGCCATCGAGGCGGCGCAGCGGCTCGCCGGGGAAAAGTCGGTCGCGGTGGCCTCAGCGAGTGTCGTGCAGCAATGCCTCAACGCCGGACTGATGGACGAGATCCACATTGATCTGGTGCCCATCGTGCTCGTCAAGGGCATCCCGCTCTTCGCCAACCTGACCATCGAGCCAGCCGAGATGAAGATCACGGCGCTCACCCAGGCTCCTGGGGTTACCCACATCACCTATCAGCTCGTGAAGTGACGGCTTCCGCACAGCGCACATCCTTTTCGGGGCGGTCTCCGATATAATCATGGCGTACAACCACCAGGAGGCCGCCCGTGTCTGAATCGTCGCAACTCCCCAATCCTTTTGAAGAGGCGCTGCTCAGTCCAAAGCTCGGCGGCACTGAGCTCTATTTCATCCGTCATGCTGACGCGCTCCCTGGCGCCGATGAGGTCGTGCGCGGGCACTATGACGAGCAGCCGCTGAGTGAGCTAGGACGCAAGCAAGCCGGCGCGGTGGCCGAGCGGCTGCGCGGCGCCGAGCTCAACGCCGTCTATAGCGCGCCACTGGGCAGAGCACGGGCCACGGCCGAGGCGATCGCGGCGGCGGCGGGCCTCACCGTGCGCGTGGACGCGGGTCTGCGCGAGGTGGAGCTTGGCACGCTGGAGGCCGAGGTGGCAGAGCACGTCTCCGCGGAAGAGTTCGCTGAAGCGCTGCGGAAGCGGCTGCGCGAGATCGCCACCATCGCGCTGGCCAATGGCGGCTGGTCCACGGTGCCAGGGGCAGAGCCCTCGGCGGCGCTGCGGGCACGGCTGCGCGAGGCGGTAGCGGCGATCGTCGCCCGGCATGCGGGTGAGCGCGTGGCCCTGGTGACCCATGCCGGCTCCATCAACGCATGGTTTGCCGACGCACTGGGCATTCAGCACGACTACTTCTTCCCCACCGCCAACACCGCCATCTCGCTTGCCAGGGTGCGAGGCGACGCGGTGCTGGTCTTCGCCCTCAACGACATCAGCCACCTGCGCGCGGCCGGCCTGACCATGCCGGGCATCTAGCGGCAGGCGCTTCACAGGCGCTCGGCCCAGTGTTCGCATCCTCGCGCAGCCTTGCCATGCCCGGCGGGGAATTGCCGCCGGCGCATCGCTGAGGAGCGGCGACGGCCGGGTGAGGCGCATCCGTCTATTCGCGGGCAAAGAAAAGCTGGCGTCACGGGTAGAGAGGTGCGATGAGACCGAACAGCGCAGCAACCGTTTTCGCCAGCACCACTTTTATAGCTGCTGCACATAATGCTGTCAATATCGCCGCGAAGGAAGTCACGTCCCTGGTTCGAGCCAAAACGAGGCGAC
>DASWAC010000134.1:0-8449 GCA_036391335.1 Ktedonobacterales bacterium | reverse complement strand
TTTGGCTGCGCCAGCAGCTCCTCGCCAAGGTGAGCCTCACCGAGTATGATGTGCGCCGCCATCTAGGTGATCTCATGCGCGCTGAAGGGCTGCAGGTGCCCGCCGATGACGAGCCGCTGGCCGCCGTGAATGGGAATGCGGGCAATCCGCATTATGCGCCGACGTCAGAGCGGCACAGTCCCGTAACACGTGGCGATCTGCTCCTGCTGGATTTCAGTGCGCGGCTCGTCGGAGACACAAGTGTCGTGGCCGACTATACCTGGATGTATCTCCTCGGCGATCGCGTGCCCGAGCAGCCAGCCCGGCTCTTCGAGGTCATCCGTGACGCTCGTGATGAAGGCATCATGCTGCTGCGTCAGCGCTTCGAGGCAGACACGCGTGTGGAAGGCTGGGAGGTTGACGATGCCGTGCGTGCGGTGATCGCGAAGGCCGGCTATGGCGACGCATTCGTGCATCGCACCGGGCACAACATCGGCACCGCCGTGCATGGCAATGGGGCTCACCTCGACAATTACGAGACGCACGACACCCGTCCGCTGCTGGTGAATACCTGCACGAGCGTCGAGCCCGGCATCTATCTTCCCGACCAGGGCCTAGGCCTGCGCACCGAGGTGGACGTGCTGCTCTTGCCTGGCGGAATCGAGGTCACCGGCATTCCCGCGCAGACTGAGATCATCCCGCTGCTGGCCTGAGCGCTATCTACGCACCCTCCCACGCCTGCGCCAGCATGTCACGATAGCGGTCGAGCCAGAGCCAGAGGCTCGTGGCCCAGTACAAGCGAGCGCGCATATCGTCCTCATCTGGCTCGCCACCAAAATCGTTGGGAAAGACAATATCTTCGAGTGCGGCATTCGCCAGCACGATCGGTAGCACCACGCCGATCGCCTCCACGAGCAGCGCAGCCTCACCCGGCGCGGGTGGCGCCACCGCCCCATAGGCCCCCAGGAAGCGGCGCACGCGCAGCACATCGAGGCCATCCGGCGCGAGTGGCGGGGTCCAGCCGGGCTGGTCACCCCAGTCGAGACCCGTAAAGGTTAGCACCGCATAGGCGAGCTCGACCACGCGTGGCGCGAGGTGCGTGGCATCCAGGTCATAGACTGCCACCACCCGCGTCGCGTCGAATGCCAGGTGATGCGGCTGATAGTCGCCGTGAATGTGAATGGCAGGAGCATCCGCCAGCGCGGTCAGGCCTTCGATGCCAGCTCGACAAGCATCAGCAATCTCATGCAGAGTCTGAGCCATCTGCGGCGTCAGCTCGCCGCGATCAGCAGTCTGCGCTAAAAGCTCGATGGAGGCCCGCGCGATCATGCCCACCGAGCGCTCGTCTGGCATGCTCAAGGGCCGCCCAGTGTAGTCCGCTGACGCCTGGTGCAGCTCTCCCAGCATCTCGCCCGCCGCCGCCAGCCATGCGCCACTGTGTGGGGAGGCAGAGAGAAATGGCTCGCCAGGCAGCCACGCCTGCGCCTCATAGCGTCCGCCGCGGGCGGAAACCCAGGTGCGGCCAGTGGCCGTCGCCAGCAGGTCGGGCACAGGAATCTGCGCAACCCTGAGGTGCCGCGCGAAGTCGTGCCGAAAGCGCGCGGCTTCATCCCGCAGGTCGTCGGGCAGCCGACGCAACACATACTGCTCGCCGCCCAGCGTGATCACTGGCCTCATTACTGTGCCACTCGCTCCAGGCAAGGCGCCGGCAAGGCTCCAGTCAGTGTTGGCAACGTCCCACGCGCGCATGACATCACGCGCCTCGGCGAGCGCCCCATCGAGCTCAACGCCAGCATCCACACACGGCTCCTCTCTGGCACATGTGCCGCTCACATGGTAACGTGCCTCGCCTCCGAGATACAGTATCCGCCAAAGAAGTCTATGACATCATTAGGAGGATGTGATGGAGCACAGGGGGTTCGGCCGTCCCACAGGCCCTGAGCTGGTCGAGCTGCACGCCCATGTGGGCGGCTCGGTTAGCCCGGCCATCATGTGGAGCATCGCGCACCAGGCAGGGATTCGCCTTCCCACCAAAGACTATTGGGATTTCGAGGATCTGATCAGCGTCTCGCGCGCCGAGAAGGTGCATAACCTGACCGAATACGATCTCATCTTTCGCTGGACCGAGCTCATCCAGTCCAGCCCGATGGCGATCGAGCGCTCGGTGTATGAGGTCATCGGCGAGGCCTATCGCCGCTGCAACATCACGACACTAGAGCTACGCTTCAACCCCATGAAGCGCAATCGCGAAGGCGAGCGAGACCTCGACCACATCATCGCGGCTGCCTTGCGCGGGCAAGATCGTGCGCTGCTGGAATATACGCAGATCCGCGCGGGCCTCATTCTCATGATGGACCGCACCTTTACGCACGAGCTCAACGCGATCATCATCGAGAAGGCTCTCAAGTATCAGGCCCGCGGCATCATCGGCATTGATATTGCCGGGCCGCCGAATCCAGACTTCTCGTATAGCGCGCACGCCGATCTCGTGGATCGTGCTCGCGCGGCAGGGCTCGGTATTACTGTCCACACCGGCGAGGAGGGCAACATCGCCGACATGTGGGAGGTTGTGGAGCACCTGCGCCCGCAGCGCATCGGCCATGGCATTCTCAGCGCCTATGATGAGCGGCTCATGGATCACCTCCTGCGCGCCGGGGTCGTGCTGGAGATCTGCCCGACATCAAACCTGCGCACCCGCGCTGTAAAAGACATTGCGGAGCTTCGCCATATCATCGTGACCTTGCGTGAGCATGGGGTCAGGCTCACCATCAACACCGATGGGCCAGAGATGCTGGTGACGAACCTCACGCACGAACATGAGCTGCTGCTTCGCGAGGGCATCATGACCGCGGACGATCTCGCCGCAGCCACGGCAACCGCCCGAGCCGCCACCTTCCTGGACAGGCGCTAACTCCTATGGCTTGACCACGAGCTTGCCGTCCTTGAGGAAGAGCGTGCCATCCACATAGACCTCGCCGCCGCCCGCCGCCTCACGCAGATCGCAGATCATGTCCCAGTGCAATGCGGAAGAGTTCTTCCCTCCGCACTCGGCGTAGCTGTTGCCCAGTGCCATATGGATGGTGCCGCCCAGCTTCTCATCGAAGAGGATGTTCTTGATGCCGCGCGTGATGCCGAAATTGTTCCCAAACGCAAACTCACCCACCAGGCTCGCCCCATCGTCGAGGGCGAGCATCTGCCGTAAATAGTCCTGACCCTCGGTCGCGCTCGACTGCACCACGCGCCCATGCTCGAATTCCAAACGGATATCGCTCACCAGGTGGCCGCGCACGACGCTGGGAATGGTGAACCTGATGTGCCCTTCCGCCGAGTCCTCGACGGGACTGGTGAAGAATTCGCCGCTCGGGAAATTTCGCTTCCCATCGCTGTTGCGGAAGATGCGCCCCTCGATATTCACGTGCAGGTCTGTGTCTGGCCCGATCACGTGCACCTCACGCTTGCCGGCCAGCCAGTCGACATAGAATTGCTGCTGCCGGCCAAGCTCGCGCCAGCGCTCGGCGGGATCCTCGCTGTTCAGGAAGCAGGCTTCATAGACGAACTCGCGGAAGTCTTCGAGCGACATGTCGGCCTCAGACGCATAGGCTCCCGTGGGGAAGAGCGTGAGGCACCAGCGCATCTCACCAGCTACCGATCTGCGCCCGCTGATCTGCCGGGCCTCGCGCGAGCTCTGCAGCGCGAGCGCCTGACGCGCGGGATCCACGGTGCTCAGCAGCCGGGTGTTGGTCTCACTCTCGATGAAGAGACGCGCGTCCGCCGTCTCGGCCAGCAGCTTTGACACCGGATTCTCGCGCGTGAGCTGTGCCTCGGAACCCTCGCTCAGGGTGATCGCCTCCAAGGATTCGAGCCGCAGCTGGGGCACAGTATCCCCGCCGGCACGCAAGACTTCGCGATGCACCTCTGCGATTAGCTCCTCAGCCGCCGGAGTGGCGATCAGCCAGACGAGCTGACCCGGCTGCACTTCGAGGCAATAGTTCACCAGTGTTTTGGCCCAACGACTGATTCGAGCATCCATCGTGTCGCATCCCTTCCGCGCATGAGGCATGACCGTGCAGAGACCGCTCCTGACTATAGCAGAGCAAGAGACCTCCATGCATGTGCACGAAAGGGCAAGGCACACGGTGACGCTCACGCGATTAAGAAAATCAATGTCTATATTGACAATATTGAGCCATCCATGCTATCCTTGCCACAGATAGTCTCTCCTCTTGTTCGCCAGTTGAGGCATTTTCGATGACGACCATCAGCCCCTTCGACGGCACCTGCCCCATTTGTGCCGCCCATATGGATGTGACTCGCTTCACCTGTGGTCGCTGTGGCACCTCCTTAGAGGGCCATTTTCTCCTCCAGGACTCCGCCGCCTCCGATGCCGAGCGCTATGGTCGGCTCGCCCGCCTCGATGCTGCTCAGCTCCAGTTCGTCGAAGTGTTCGTGCGCAATCGAGGCATCATCAAGAATGTCGAGGACGTGCTCGGCATCTCCTATCCCACGGTGCGCGCTCGCCTCAACAGTGTCATCGCCGCGATGGGCTTTCGCCCCGACGATGAGTCGCCATCTCCCGAGCGCCGGCAAGAGATGCGCGATATCCTCACCCAGCTCACTGAGGGCAAGCTCTCCGTCCAAGACGCCCACGCCCGGTTACGCTCTGTCTCTGGATCCACCGAGAGCGAATAGGCTCTCCCATACAAAGGTCAGCAACCGATGGATACGAGTGATCCGCACGAGGGCGAGACGCAACACGCTGAGCCCGCTCACGTAGAGAATGAGGTGCCGTCATCCAGCACGGCGCGCATCCCGCAGGGAGGCCCTCGCGTGCAGATTGGCGTCGCCGAGGGGCGGCTTCACATCACCGGAGGCGCGGATGCCGTCCGCATCACCCTGCCAGCAGGCGAGGAAGATGCGCCCCAGGCGGTGGACCACAATGGAGGCATCTTGCTGCATGAGCTCCCTGACGGTGCCGACCTCCAGGTGCCCCATGGGGCTGAGGTCATCGTGAGAGCAGTGCAGGGCGCGCTGGTCGTGGAAGGTCTCAACGGCTCCCTCGACGTCACAACTGCCGAGGACGATGTCGAGCTCTATCATGTGCTCTCGGCTACCTTGGGCACTGTGCAGGGAGACGTGCGCGCCACGGACAGCTTCCGCTTGGAGGCGCGCGACCTCGAGGGTGATGTGCGCATCGAGCGCATAGAGCTGGCACAGCTTCGAGGCCGCGTAGAAGGCAGCCTCGAAGCTCACGATATTGCGGAGCTCCTCGTGGAGGGGCCGATCGAGGGTGATGCCACCATAGATCACTGTGGCCAGACGAATCTGGCCAGTGTCAGTGGCAGCCTTCACGTGAGCCAGTGCGCCGCCGTCATCCTGATCGATCGGATTAACGGTGACGCGGACTTCGAGTCCGTTGCCGGGGTAAGCGTGCGCGCCATTGATGGCGACCTCACGGTCAACCGCTGCGCCGGCGAGACCCAGGCAGCCAAGGTGAGCGGCGATGTGCGCCTGCGCAACGTCTACACCGCGTCATTGGGCCGAGTGGATGGCGACCTGCTGGCCGAATCTATCAGTGGTCCACTCGCGGTGGAAAAGCTCATCGGCGACGCCGAGATCCGTGACGTTCACGGCATGGCGCGCCTCACAACGGTCGGGGGTGACCTCCATGCGGTGCAGTGTCCTAATGGGCTCGTCGCGCAGCGTGTGAGTGGAGATACTGCCATCGTCACCAGTCTTCGCGAAGGATCCGAGCTGGGTATCGAGACAGGAGGCGACCTCGAATTGAAGCTGCGGGGCACGGTCAATGCACGCTTCGTGGCAATCGCTGGCGGTGAAGTCACGACCGAGCTGCCGCTCACGGTCGAGCGCGGGAAGCGACAGCACTTGGTAGGCATGCTGGGAAACGGTGCAGCCACCGTAACCCTACGTAGTGGCGGCGATATCGAGATCACCGCCTCAGATGACACCTCATGGAGGAATCGGATGTCAGATGATTTTGTGAACGATCAGCCGCAGGGACAGTCGCGCACTTTCGAGAGCGTTGTCAACGGCAAGACGTATCGTGTGCATGTGAATACCGGCCCAGGGAAGGCGCGAGTCCATTTCGAGGGCCCGGGCTCAGAGACCCCAACTGGCGAGGCCAAGGCTGGCAAGACCTTCGGTGTCGAGTGGGAAGAGGGCAAGGGCGCGCACACCTTTGGCGAGTATGACGCGCAGATTCGTGACTTTGGCGCCAAGGCCGAGGACCTCGCCCGGAAGACCGCCAAGGCTGCCGAAGACTATGCCGAGCGCGCCTCGAAGTGGGCCAAAGGGCAGGATTGGGAAGCCGTTGGCCGTGAGGTTCGCGGCGCCCTGAACAAGGCACTCACCGAGCTCGAGGAGGCCTTCACACGCATGCGTCAGGGCTTCGAGGGCAGCGCTGGCTCAGGCTCGTCGTCCCGGCAGGATCGCCCGCCCTCGCAGCGGGTGAAGATCGAGCATGACGACGCCGACCCCTTTGGCAGCAATGCTAGCGCTCCCTGGACCGCCCCGGCAGCTGACGCCGAGACGCAGCGCCGCCAGGTGCTCGAGCAGCTGCGCAGCGGATCCCTTTCGCTGGAAGAGGCCGAGCAGCGACTGCGTGAGATTCACTAGTCGCTCTCTCATTGCTCGCTCAGAAGCGGTGGCCAGCATGCCTGGCTGCCGCTTTTGGCGTTATAGTCGAAGGACACCGCCACATGACGCCGAGGGAGCGCTGACTGATGGATGAGATACGCGAGCTCACAGCCGATGAGCACGATGCGTTCGCCCGCATCGCCGCACGGGCCTATCCCGCGATGCGCCTGCCCCAAGAGGGTGACGTAAGCCTGCTTGTCGACCGGATGCGTCGTCGTCTCGATCCCCCGCGTGACACGCTGTGGGGGTACTTCCGCGATGGCGTACTCATCGGTGGCATGCGCCTCATACGCTTCGAGATGAATGTGCGCGGCGCAGTGATCGGTGCGGGCGGCGTCGGCCAGGTCGCCGTCGACCTGCTGCACAAAAAGCAGGGTGTGGCCAAGGCGCTCATCTTGCGCTTCCTCAGCTGGTGCCGCGAGAATGGCATGCCTATCGCCACGCTCTACCCGTTCCGGCCTGACTTCTACGCGCAGATGGGCTTTGGCTCTGGCACACGGCAGAGCCAATACCGCTTCGCGCCCGCTGCCCTCCCGGCACGCGAGATCAGCGACACGCTGCGCTATCTCACCGTGGCGGATGCACCGGCAATCGGCGCGACCTACGAGCGAGTGCAGCGCGAGACTCATGGCATGATGGCGCGGCTGCCTCGTGAGCTCGACAATTTCTTTCAGCCGGCAGTGACCTGGGTCGGGGACTTCGAGGGCGACGCCCTGCGCGGCTACCTCAGCTACGGACTGGAAACAGACCCCAACGATAATTTCGTGCGCAACGATCTCCACCTCCGCGAGCTCGTCTATGAAACGCCCGCCGCACTGGCCAATCTTCTTGCCTTTTTGCGAGCGCAGGCTGATCAGTTCAACCGGATCATCTTCGAGACCCAAGATGATGACTTCGCATTCCTGCTCAGCGACCCGCGCGACGATTCCAATCGCCTCATACCCTCTGTCTATCACCAGAGCAATACGCAGGGCGTGGGCATCATGTATCGCATGCTCGATCTGCCCCCACTCTTCGACGCGCTTGGTGAGGCCCACTTCGGGCCCAGCAACCTCACGCTCAGGCTAGTGGTCACTGACGACTTCCAGCCAGGTGGGCTAGCCCCGATCACTCTGCGCTTCGCCGAAGGCCACGCGACGCCGGCGCCGTCTGCCCGTCCGGACGCCGAAATATCCCTCGATGTAGCGAGCTGCTCATCCCTGCTGATGGGCAGTGTGAGCGCCCAGAGCCTCTGGCGCTATGGGAAGCTGGCGATCTCGGATCCGGCACTGCTTGGCACTGTCGAAGTAGTGTTCTCGACGCCGCGCAAGCCGGTGTGCATGACCCAATTCTAGCCCACACTACCCGCTGTGATACACTGCTGGGGCGACGCGACCGACCTCCTACCGACTACCCGTGAGATGCCTCGATGACCTCTACCGCCGACCAGACGCCAGAATCCTTGCGCGCCATGGTGACGCACGACCTGCGCGAGGGCGGCGTGCTCTCCACCTCGCTTCCCGGCTATGAGGAGCGCTCTGCCCAGGTCATCATGGCGCAGCGTGTGGCCGATGCTCTCGAGGCAGAAGAACCGCTCATCGTCGAGGCGAGCACCGGGACTGGAAAGTCGTTAGCTTACTTGCTCCCCATCGTGCGCTCTGGCAAAGTCGCCATCATCAGCACCGCCAATAAGGCGCTGCAAGAGCAGCTATTCTATAAAGATATCCCCTTCGTGGCTCAGCACGTGCAGCCATTTGAGGCCGCACTGGTCAAGGGCATGGGGAACTACCTTTGCCTCGACCTCCTCGAGGAGGAGCGTATCTTCCAGCTCAGCGTG
>DASWAC010000133.1:0-4320 GCA_036391335.1 Ktedonobacterales bacterium | reverse complement strand
GCGTGAGGACTACGGCGTCCACAAGATCAACCAATTCACCTGGAAGCAGCTTCTCGACGGCTATGCCTGCACTGAGTGTGGGCGCTGCAATAGCGTCTGTCCCGCGCTTGCCACCGACAAGCCCCTCTGGCCGAAAGAGATCATCTTGACGGTAAAAGAGGAGCTTTTCGCCACGGGCCACCTCCACCTCGCCAGCGCCGAGGAGGCCGAAGAATTGAGTAAGACTGAGCCTATGGTCGGCGGGCGCATCCACGACGAGACACTCTGGGCGTGCACGAATTGTGGGGCGTGCGTCGAGATCTGCCCGGTCTCCATCGAGCATGTGCAGAAGATTGACGATATGCGCCGCTATCTGGTGATGGAGGAAAGCAGCTTCCCGCAGGAGGTCACACCCCTCTTCACCAACCTGGAGCGCAACGGGAATCCGTGGGAGATCAATAACGACACTCGCGCCGAGTGGGCCCAAGCGATTGGCGTGAAGACGCTCGCCGAGGACCCCGACGCTGAGGTGTTGTTCTGGGTAGGCTGCATGGGCTCATTCGACGCCCGCAACCGCAAGGTAGCGACTGCCTTCGCAAAGGTGCTGATGGCCGCGAATGTGCGCTTCGGCATCCTCGGCCCAGAGGAGACCTGCACCGGGGATCCCGCGCGCCGCATCGGCAACGAATATCTGTGGCAGACGCTGGCCACGCAGAATATCGAGACGCTCAACGGCTATGGCTTTGGCAAGCCGCTTCCCATGCTCAACGGGAACGGGCATGCCAGGGGCAACGTGCCGCAGCCGGCCAATTCGCCCTTCGCGCTGCCGGCCGGGCGCGCGTATAACATCAAGTCCGTGGTGGCGACGTGCCCGCACTGCTTCAACACCATCAAGAACGAGTATCCCCAGCTTGGCGGCAATTTCGAGGTCGTGCACCACACGGTCTTCATCGACCGGCTCATCACCACGGGCCAGCTCACCTTGCCCGAGGGCTTCGACAAGCGGAAGCTCACCTACCATGATCCCTGCTTCATTGGCCGCTGGAACGAGGTGTACGATGAGCCGCGACGCGTGCTCAACGTCATCAATCAGGATGGCGTGACGGAGATGCGCCGCAACCGCAATCGCTCCTTCTGCTGCGGAGGCGGTGGCGGGCGCGTGTGGATGGAAGAGAACATCGGGAAGCGCATCAACAACACGCGAGTCGAAGAAGCGCTGGAGACCGGCGCGGACGCGATGGCGGCGGCCTGCCCGTTCTGCATCACGATGTTCGAGGATGGCATCAAGGGGGTCGGCGCGCAGGAGAAATTCGCGGTGGAGGATATCGCGGAGATCCTGGCAAAGGCGCTCGATGCGGCAGCAGCCCCGGTGGGTGGCGCGAGCACGGGGGACGCCCCGACGGCGAGCGCATAACGCGCGGCGGGCATGCAAAAGGGCGGGTGGCCGGGTGGCTGCCCGCCCTTCGCGTGAAAAAGAGCTATTTGGCCAGGCCGTGCCGCAGTGACTGCACGCCAATGAAGAGATTCACCAGTGCCGGAAAGGCGAAATTGAGAGGAATGCCGAGGAGCGCACTGCTGCCGATGATGGTGAAGGCGCCAGCATTGACGGTGGGAAGGAAGCTGTGGAGGCCAAAGCCCTGCAGGGTGCCGAGCAAGCCCGCTAGCGTGAGCAACGCGCCCGCGATGAAGTCGAAGGGGCCGGCCCACTTGCCCTCGTTGATCCTGCGCGAGCCAATCAGCGCGCCCAGGCCACCCAGCACGAGCAGCCAGACCCCCTCGGCGTCGATCTTGCCGGTGGTGATGAGTGCGGCTGCCCCGGCGATGACACCGAAGATGAGGAACGTGAGGAAGTAATGCGCGCCACGATGCGAACCCATGTGTACCTCCGTTGAGTGTGCGGACGGACGTCTCGCCACGATTGGTGCGACGCCGTTGTCGCCGCGATAGCCTGCTGGCCGGGAGCGGAATCAGCCCGGATACCCTGCTGACCCCTTGCCAGCGTGGCGCGATTATACTCCCCGTGGACCTATCCGGCAAGCGCGCAATCTCGCGCGAGCCCATCCGGCGCAGCTCACGGCTGGGTCACCGCATCGGTGATCGCTCGGCGATGCACAGCGAGCATCACCAGCGCCCACGCGCCAACAATCATGTTGAGATAGCCAACCGCGAAGACCACCCAGAGCACCGAATCGTGCGTAGTGAGGTGATAGAACGGGCTAAAGCCATGAGCCACCTGATTGAGCAGGTTGTAGAGGTAGAAGCCCACCATGGTGATGAGGTAGGCCACGAGGAGCAGATAGCCAAGCAGGCTCCCGCGGATCGTGCCGATGTAGCCGATGACGAAGCCAACGAAGGAGAGGCCCAGCATGATGGTCCCATACAGCGCCGGGGCCGCGCCATGCGGGAAGTAGAGATGGAAGTAATAGACGATCTGGGCGAGGTAGTTCGCGATCACCACCACGAGCACCACCCGGAGGAAGGGGACGGGCCGCGTGGAGACTTGCAGGTTGCGCACGGTTGACCTCCATAGAGGCGCGTGGCCGCTCGCGTGATCCCGTCCGCCGGGGTACGGCCTGCCACTCGCTATGCTCCCATGCTACCGCTCCGCTGTCATCATGACGTCCCGAAGGTGTCGCAAAGCCATCGCAGATGATTCATCGCTAGGGTCTGGGCACCGGACCATAGGTCACGCCGTGCTCCAGATACATCTTGAGCAAGGCCATCGCCTCACCCCAGCCCGCCGCGCACGCCACCAGGGTGGACATCGAGGAGTGGCCGCTATCGGTCAGGCGCACGATGGTGCCCAGCCCGAGGGACTCCAGGTCGAAGCTGACCAGGCTGGTGCCGCCGCCGGGATGCCAGTGGAACGCGAAGCGCCGGCCGGGGAGCGCCTCGACGACGGCGCCATGATCGGTCACCGTGTCGTGGTTCGGTCCCCACTCGTGCCAGCGCAGGCAAATCTCGCCGCCGGGGCGCGCATCCAGCGTGGTTCCGGTGGTGAGCCAGGCATCCCAGCCACGGCTCGTGGTGAGCGTCTCATAGACGTTGGTGATGGGCGCGGCGATGTAGGTGGTCTGCGAGATGGGCGGGAGTTCGCTGAGCATGTGAGGCCTCGTGCTGACGCTGTGAGAACGTGGGGCGCCTGATGCCCCACACGAGCAGCCGGTGCTGCCACCCTCACGATAGCACGCAAGTCATACTCACCACGAACAAATGTGCGAAAAGTACCTGGCTGGCGGAAAGCACGAGAGGCAGCTCCGGAAGAACAGACCCGGACTGCCTCGCATCGTGTGTCAACGCCTGGAAGCCTGCATCAGCGGGCTATGCTGAGCGTGGCGTCTTGGGGGTGCCGCGACCGCGCTCGCCGCCCTTCTTTCCGATCTTGCTGTAGAACTCAGGGCCTTGCTGACGCTTGGTAGCCTCGCCGCCCTTCTTGCCGATCTCCGCATAGAAATTGGAGCCCAGCTTGGTCTTGACGGCTTCGCCGCCCTTCTTGCCGATGCGGCTGTAGAACTCAGGGCCATACTTCTTGCGCACGGCCTCTCCGCCATGGCGCGCCTTCTCCGACCCAGGCTCTGGACCGCGCTTGTTCCTCGCCATTCTTCCTTGCTCCTTCCGGTCTTCGGGTGCTGGCGCCAGTGCATGCGCTCCTTGCGACCCACCGGGTCATCCATGCCCGGCTGCAAACCCACTGGCACTGCCCGCTTGGAGCATAACATACCGTCTGTGCGGATATCAAGGGAAAAGCGTTGGAGTTTTCACCTGTAATGTTTTGGCAGTGAGCGGTGGCCTCAGCGTGAGGTTGTGCCCCCACGGGCAGCGGCCAGCCGGTTGGCGATGAGCGCCGCGGTCGCACCCGCACCAGCGCCGTTGCCGATATTGACCACACTGAGCCCCGGCACACAGGTCTGCAGCATCGAGAGTAGCGCCGCCTTGCCTCGTGCGCCGGCCCCATAGCCCACCGGCGTGGGCAGCCCGATGACCGGTACCGGTGACAGGCCCGCGACCACCGAAGGCAAGGCGCCATCCATCCCGGCAGCGACCACCAGGGCGCCGATGTCGTGGGTGAGCATCTCGCTGAGAGGGTCGAGCAGGCGATGCAGGCCTGCCACGCCCACGTCATAGAGGGCGTGAATCTCGCAGCCCATCTCTTCCGCGACGAGACGCGCCTCTTCCGCGAAGGGAATGTCACTCGTGCCCGCCGTGATGATGCCGACCTGGCCGCCGGTGACTGGCCGCGCATACCCCGCCGCATGGATGACCGCCGCGCGGGCCGCGCGCCGCAGGTCCACTCGCCAGGTAGGGTCAGCCGCTGAGAGCAGGTCCATCGTCGCCGGGCGC
>DASWAC010000132.1:0-5543 GCA_036391335.1 Ktedonobacterales bacterium | reverse complement strand
AAAAGCGCGTCGAAGTCGCGCTGACGTATATCTTTGGCATCGGCCCATCCATCAGCAGGCGCGTGCTTGCCGCGACCCGGGTCAGCCCCGACACCCGCGTCAAGGATCTGCTTGAGGATGAGGTGGCCAGACTACGCGAGTTCATCGATCGCAACGTCAAGGTGGAGGGTGACCTGCGCCGTGAGGTTGATCAGAATGTGAAGCGTCTGATTGAGATTCGCAGCTATCGAGGCCTGCGACACCGCGCGAACCTGCCTGTGCATGGCCAGCGCACACGCACCAACGCCCGCACCAAGCGTGGCGCACGGCGCACCGTGGCCGGCAAGAAGAAGGCAGCGGCGAAGAAGTAAGCGTATGGGCGAGGCTTAGCCCACGCCCAAGGAGGTTGCAGGCAGGATGGCGGAAAAGGCTCCCAAGCGAGCGGCGGGACGGCAGCGGCGGCGTGAGCGCAAGTCGGTGCCTCGGGGCCGTGCGTATATTCGCGCGACATTCAACAACACGCTCATCACCATCACGGATCCGAACGGCAATGCGCTCTCGTGGAGCAGCGCCGGCGCGCAGAACTTCCGTGGCTCGCGCAAGAGCACGCCCTATGCTGCCCAGGTGGCGGCGGAGACCGCGGCTCGCAAGGCGATGGAGCATGGCCTCAAGCATGTCGAGGTCTTCGTGCGTGGCCCGGGCTCAGGCCGTGAGGCCGCCATCCGGGCGCTCTCGCAGTCGGGCCTGACCGTCGTCTCGATGACCGATGTCACGCCCATTCCACACAATGGCTGTCGCCCGCCCAAGAAGCGTCGCGTCTAGCCTTCATAGCCTGTTTCTTGCGTGCGGCCGGGGAATCGTCTCTGGCCGCGCGAGCTTGCCTCGCCGAGCGCGAGCCGGAGCCAGCTGCCGCGACAGGTCGCTTACCTCCGTCCCTGGTGGCCCATGGCGCATCCCGCCACGGAATTCGTGTGTAGCCCACGAATTGACCATCACTGACGCGGCGCCACGTGCGACGACTCCACGCGATACGGCAGGTCTTTTGAAATCAGGGTGACTGTGTCATCCATGGTGGGTCACGCAGCGGCTGGCTGACCATACCGAGGAGCACGGGCACGCTGACCCTGTCGCGGTGGAGTTGTCAGAAACCTTCCTCAGGAGGATGTTGGAGATTCATGGCTCGATATACCGGTCCCGTCTGCAGGCTCTGCAGGCGTGAAGGGACGAAACTCTTTCTCAAGGGCGATAAGTGCCTGAGCCCAAAGTGCCCCGTGGAGCGCCGCGGCAGCCGTCCGGGTCAGCACGGGTCCGCTCGTGTTCGCAAGATGTCTGGCTACGGCTTGCAGCTGCGCGAGAAGCAGAAGGTGCGACGCACCTACGGCCTGCTCGAGGCGCAGTTCCATCGCTATTATGAGAATGCCTCACGCCGCCCCGGCAAGACCAGCGAGAATATGCTGCAAATGCTCGAGATGCGCATGGATAACCTGGTCTTCCGCTTCGGTTTCGCCGACTCTCGCGCCCAGGCCCGCCAGCTCGTCTCGCATGGACACTTCGCCCTCAACGGCCGCAAGACCGATATCCCCTCAGCCGTGCTTCGCCCAGGGGATGCACTCACGGTGCGTGATCGCAGCCGTGGCACCGAATATTTCAAGACGCGCGCACTGATGCTCTCGCAGAAGAGCATCCCAAACTGGCTGACGCTCGACATCCAGGGGTTGAGCGGAAAAGTTACCGCACTGCCCACCCGCCAGGAGCTCGAGCTGCCGTTCGATGAGGCGCTCGTCGTCGAGTTCTATCAGCGGTAACGCGGAGAGGGGATTCCTTTGGGAGAGATCGCTCTGCCTACAATCACATCACAAGACGTGGCGGACAATTACGCCAGCTATGTGATCGAGCCGCTTCAGGCGGGCTATGGTCGCACGCTGGGCAACGCCCTGCGCCGAGTGCTGCTCTCCTCGCTGCCGGGCGCCGCAGTCACCTCCATCAAGCTGACCGGTGCGACGCATGAGTTCCAGGCGCTCCCCGGCGTGAAGGAAGACGTGACTGACATCGTGCTCAATGTGAAGCGCATCCGCATGCGCTCGCATAGCGACCGGCCCACCACCATGCGCGTCGAGGCGCACGGCACGCGGGTCGTGCGCGCGGGCGATATCGTCACGCCAAGCACTATCGAGATCATCAACCCCGATCTCCACCTCTGCACCCTCGACGGCGACGACGCCAAGTTCGAGATGGAGATGGTGGTCGAGACGGGCACTGGCTATGTCCCTGGGGACTCGAAAGATCCGCAGGAGCATGGGCGCATTCCTGTCGACGCGCTCTTTTCCCCGGTGGAAAAGGTCAACTACGTCGTCGAGAATACCCGTGTCGGGCAGATGACCAACTTCGACCGCATCATCCTGCAGATCTGGACCGATGGCACCATCACACCGGATAACGCGCTGCGCCAGGCGTCACTCGTGCTGGTGCAGCACTTCCAGATGGTCGCCGAGCACTCCGGCCCAGTGGAGGCCACCAGGGCGCCGATCCTCATCGAGGAAGACAAGCCCAGCATCAGCATTCCGCCGCAAATCTACGACACCCCCCTCGAAGAGCTCGACCTCACGGTGCGCGCCTATCACTGCCTCAAGCGGAGTGGCATCACCCGGGTCGGTCAGGTGCTCACTATGAGCCGCGATGAGCTGCTCGCCGTGCGCAACTTCGGCGAGAAGAGCCTCGATGAGCTCAAAGAGAGCCTGATCAAGCGCAACTTCCTGCCGACGGCCGGACAGATCAGAGAGAAGGGGATCACATTCCATTCGGACGGGGCGAACGGTAACGGCAGCTCTGATTCCGCCAAGAAGGGTGAAGAAGAGTGAGGCACCGTGTCGCGGGCAACCGCATCAACATGCCCGAGGCGCGTCGCCGTGCCGCCGTGCGCAGCATGATCGACGGGCTCTTCCTGCACGAGCACATCCACACCACCACCGCGCGCGCCAAGGCCGTGCAGGGTGAGGCGGAAAAGCTCATCGCCATGGCGATTCGCGGCCACAACGACGCTCAGGCCCACTTGAGCGCGGTCGTGAAGGACAAGGCGGTGGCCGAGCACGTGCTGGCCATGGCCCGCCGGTCGAGCTTCTCGCTGGACCAAAAGGCGCTCAGCAATGAGGAGCGCGGAACCCTCGGGAAGTTTCCGCTCAGCCCCGATTCGCTGAAGCTCAAAGAGGACAAGCTGAAGAAGCAGCAGAGTGACCTGCTCGCCCTCTTCAAGGGAAACCGCGAAGAGGCCGCCGCGGGGCTCAGGGCTGCTCGTGAGGCGATGGCCATCGAGCTGCACGCGCGCCGCACGATCTTGAAGCGCCTGCCCCGCCCACTCACGGTGCGCAAGCTCTTCGAGCAATATGTGCCGCGCTTCGATGGGCGTCATGGTGGCTACACGCGGGTGCTGAAGCTGGGGTATCGTCAAGGTGACGCGTCTGAGATGGCCCGGCTCGAGCTGGTCTAATCTCAGACGGTGAGCACTTTTGCTGCCCTGGTGGCGTATGATGGCACGCGCTTCGCGGGCTATGCGCGCCAGGTGGCGGAACGCGGGCCCACCGTGCAGGGGGCGCTGGAGGAGGCGATCTGGCAGACGAGTGGCGAGCGCGTCACCATCGTGGCGGCGGGGCGCACCGATAGCGGTGTGCACGCCAGCGGCCAGGTGATCAGCTTCGCCAGTGCGGCGCGGTTGGGTCCTGGAGCCTGGCAGCGGGCGCTCAATGCGCGTCTGCCGGCGGATGTGGCGGCGCGAGCGGTCATCTCGGTGGCCGACTCGTTCCACGCACGGCGTGACGCGCTGGCGCGCAGCTATCGCTATCGCATCCTGATCGATCCGGTCAGGGCTCCGCTGGCGGAGCGATTCGCCTGGCGGGTGGCGCGGGCGCTCGATGCGCCGGCCATGCACGCGGCGGCGGCCCTGTTGCGAGGGGAGCACGATTTTGCGGCGTTTGGCAGCAGCCCGCGCGATGACCGGGCGACCGGCTATCGTGGGCACACGGTGCGGACGCTCTTCGAGGCGAGCTGTCAGCAGGTGGACGAGCATGTCGACCTGGCCTTCAGCGCCAATGCCTTCCTCACGGGGATGGTCAGGCGGTTGGTAGGCGCGCTCACGCTGGTGGGTGAGGGGCGGCTGAGTGTAGAGGGTTTCAGAGAGATCTTTGAGGCCCGCGAGAAGGGGCATCCTGGTGCGGCAGCGCCCGCGCGGGGGCTCTGTCTGGTGGGGGTGCGATATCCCCCAGAGCTGGTCACGTGGCCGGAAGCGGCCTTGAGTTCCGGCGCGGGCCGGTGAGGACATGAGATATGAATTCGAAGACGTATAGCGCGAAGGCTGGCGACCTGGAGCCACGCTGGTATCTGATCGACGCCGAGAACAAGGTGCTCGGTCGGGTGGCCACCGAGATCGCGACGATCCTGAAGGGCAAGCATCGCCCCACCTACACGCCGCACCTCGCCTGCGGCGACTTCGTGATCGTGATCAATGCGTCGAAGGTGGCGGTGACACGCAACCGCCTCGACGAGAAGGTCTATTACCGGCACTCCCAGTATCCCGGCGGCTTCAAGCAAGAGACCCTGCGCCAGGCTCTCGACCGGCATCCTGAGCGGGTGATCGAGCGCGCGGTGAAGGGTATGCTTCCTCATAACCGGCTGGGTGCGGATCTGCTCTCGCGCATGAAGGTCTATGCTGGCGCGCAGCACCCGCATAGCTCGCAGAAGCCCACGGTGTGGGAGGGGCTGACGGCAGAGGCAGTCATCGCGGAGCATGAGGCACGGGCCAGCAAGGCCGAGCCCGAGAAGGCACAGGCATAGTCAGGCACGGCGCCGCCGCGGTGGCGCACGGTGCGGGGAAGGAAAGCATCCTTGGCGGACATGACAGGACCCTATTTCTACGGCACAGGGCGCCGCAAGACGTCGGTGGCCCGCGTGCGTTTGTACCCCAATGGGGACGGCACGATCACCGTGAACGGCCGTGACGCGAAGACCTATTTCGGGCGTGATACCCTGTTGCAGGCCATTCGCAGCCCGCTGGCGGCCATCGAGCAAGGCGAAGGCGCCCAGCGCGGCGGCTATGCGCTCTCGGTGAAGGTGCTCGGCGGCGGCGTGAGTGGCCAGGCTGGCGCGATTCGCCATGGGCTCGCCCGGGCGCTGGTGCGCCTGGATGAAGCCAACAAGCCGGCGCTGCGCAAGGCTGGCTTCCTCACGCGCGACCCGCGCATGAAGGAACGCAAGAAGCCAGGCCTCAAGCGTGCCCGCAAGGCTCCACAATACACGAAGCGTTAATCCCGCTTCGCGCCACACCCGCGACCAGCCGCGCCTCGCACGGCTGGCCTGGGTCAACTTTCCCCGCGCAGCCGCCAGACCGGGCGCCTTGCCCGCGCATCTGGCGGCTTGTCGTGCCTGCGTCCGCCGGCGCTAGTCGCCAGTCAGGGCGACTTCGGGTCCGCTGACCACGTCGTGTATGTAGTCATCGCTCGCGGTGGCGTCTCTCCCATTAGGCACACGAACAGCGTTCAAGACAAGACTGAGCACCACCGCGACCCCCAGATTGA
>DASWAC010000131.1:0-2498 GCA_036391335.1 Ktedonobacterales bacterium | reverse complement strand
GGCCCAACGGGGCGGGGAAGTCCACCCTCATCCGCCTGCTGACCAGCCAGGCCGCGCCCACCGCCGGAAGGGCCCGCGTGGTGGGCTTCGATGTCACCGGGGATGACATGGGATTGCGCCGGAAGATGAGCTACTTGGATCAAGCGCCGCATTACTATGGGTGGATGCGCGGGCAAGAGCTTCTCGCGTTCGTGGGCGAGCTCTTTGGCTTGCGAGGGGAGGCGTTGCGAGCGCGGGTGAGCGAGGTCCTGGACCTCACCGGCCTTGCCGGTGCGGCGACGCGTCGCATCAGCGGCTATTCCGGCGGCATGCGGCAGCGACTCGGGCTAGCTCAGGCGCTGATCAACCGTCCCGAGGTGCTCTTTCTCGACGAGCCGGCCAGCTCACTGGACCCAGCGGGGCGACACGAGATTCTCGAGATCATCGCGGGCCTGCGTGGCACGGCGACCGTCTTCATGTCGTCGCATATCCTGGGCGATGTGGAGCGCGTGTGCGACACAGTGGCCATCCTCGACCAGGGACGGCTCGTCGTCGCCGCGCCGGTCGCGGAGCTGCAGGCTAGCTACACGCAGCCCATCTACGAGCTGGAGCCGCAAGGCGAGCACGCCGAGCAGATCGAGCAGCTTATGGCGGCCCTTCGCGCTGCGTCGTGGGTGGACACAGTCACCGTCGAGCACGGCGTCATCCGTGTCGTGGCGCGCGATGCCGAGGTGGCGAGCCGCGAGATCCTCCCGCTCGTGGTGGCGCATGGTGTGCCGCTGCAGCGGTTCGAGCGTGGCCGGCCGACCCTCGAAGACATTTTTTTGCGCCTGACGCAGGCGACGAGCACACAGGAAGAGATCGCGGGCTAATGGACGGGTTTATCATATTCCTCCGAAAAGAGCTCAGCGAGGCGGCGCGCAGCGAGCGTCTCCTGGTGGTCGCCGTCGTCTTCTTGCTGCTGGGCATCATCTCGCCACTGGGCGCGAAGTATCTGCCTCAGCTGCTGCAATCACTGGGCACAGGACAGCAGGGCGTGCAAATCATCGTCGCGACCCCCACCGTCAACGACGCGATCACACAATTCCTGAAGAATGTGGCGGGGACGGGAATACTCATCGCGCTGCTCTTGCCCATGGGAAGCGTTGCTCGCGAGAAGGAGCAGGGAACGGCGTCATTCGTGCTGACGAAGCCGCTCTCACGCCAGGCCTTCCTCGTGGCCAAGGCGCTCGCCCTCTTCGCCGTCCTCGCGGTGGGCGTGGCGCTTGGCAGCATCGCGGCCTATCTCTACACGGCGCTGCTCTTCAAGCCCATCGCGGTGGGCGGGTTCCTGGCCTGCGCGGCGCTCATCCTGCTCTCACTGCTGGTCTACGCCGCCTTCACCTTCCTGGGCAGCACGCTGGCGCAGTCACAGCTGCCAGCGGTGGGCGTCGGACTCGTCGCCTGGGTTGCCATCTCGCTCGTGAGTCTCTCGCCAGCGCTGAGCCCCTACACTCCAGCCGGGCTCGTGACGGTCGCAGGCTCCATAGCCCTGGGCAAAGAGACGGAGCACCTGACGACCTCGCTGCTGGCCAATCTCGCCATCATCGTGGTGGTGCTCGCCGGCGCCTGGCTTGCCTTCCGCCGCCAAGAGCTCACCGCGCGCTCGTGAGCGACCGGTGTGCGATGAGCGCGTGGTGATGAGGCAGTGAGGGGTGAGCCCGCAGGTCAAGCCCTATTAGGGTCTGTCTGACGAATCAGGGTTCCAACCAAAGGATGATGGAAGCGAGGACAAGCAGCGCGCGGTCAATTATTGAGCGCTGCTCGTAGCGGATCGCCAGCTCACGCCTCTGCTTGAAAGTGAACTTTCATAGCGCTGACAAACCTATTCCGCCTCGCCTGTCAGCCCCTTGACAGAAACAACTCGTTACAGGTATATGTCATCATAGTTAGTTAACCGACTATTGTGACGAGGGTGGAGCGCGCGCAATGACACCACGACAGACCGACAAGCGCGACCGACTGATCCAAGCGGCGGTGACGCTGGTCCACGAGCAAGGGTTTCATCAAACTACCCTCGCCGATATTGCCGGGCGGGCTCAGGCGCCACTGGGCACGGTCTACTACTTTTTCAAAACAAAGGAGGCGATCGGCCAGGCCCTGGTCGAACATTATCAGCAGAGCTATCTGGCTGCGTGCCAGCGGTGGGACGACGCTCCTGATCCAAAGGTCCGCCTGGAGGCATTCCTTCAGCAGATGCTCAGCGATCAACTGGGGCTCTCGCAGAGCGGCTGCCCGATCGGGACGCTCTGCGCAGAGCTGCACAAGCAGGGGAATGGACCGCTTGCGCGCCAGGCCAGCGAGATCTTCAACGAACTCTTAGCCTGGCTTGCGACACAGTTCCAGGCGCTTGGCAAGGGAGAGCAGTCGCAATACCTGGCTGTACATCTTCTTTCAGCCGTGGAAGGGGCAATCCTCTTGGCGCAGAGCTTTCACACCCCAGAGTATCTCGAGCGAGAGGCTAATTCCCTTACCCAATG
>DASWAC010000130.1:0-1796 GCA_036391335.1 Ktedonobacterales bacterium | reverse complement strand
CAGGCCAGCGCGATCTCGAGGCCGCCGCCAACCGTGTGGCCATTGAGCGCCGCGATGACGAGCTTCGGCGTTTGCTCCAGGCGGGTGAGCGTCTCGTTGGCGTGGAGGCAGAAATAGTACTTGAAGCTGGGCGTCACCGCGTTGAGCATGGCGACATCGGCGCCGGCGGAGAAGAACTTCTCACCCGCGCCACGCAGCAAGATCACGTGGACACTGTCGTCGAAGCGAGCCTTCACGATGGCCTCGTCGAGCTGGCTCATCATCTCGAAGCTGTAGGTGTTGGCGGGGGCGTTGGTCAGCTCGATGATGCCGACCCCCCCGTCAGTGGTGTAGTTGACGAGCGTTTTCTCACTGGTCGTAGTGGCCAAGGTCGCATCCTCCTCTGGAATGCTTGGGGAACGGTAGCGCCGGCTGATGTGGCGGCCGGGTGGATCAGATGCCGTGGGCCTGACGGGAGCGAGGCGGCATGCCCTGAGCTGCGCGCACCAGGCAAGACGATTCTAAAAGTATCAAAATGACCTGTCAAGCACCAGCGGGTCGCGAGGTCGTCTCGCGCCGGCAGGGTCGAGGATGCGCCTTTCCAGATGGTGTCACTCGCAGTCGAGAGCTGCCTCAGCGCTGGCCATGACGGGCAGGGTCGTGGAGCCCAGCAGCGCCAGCAAGCCAGGGAGGCCGCGCTCGATCTCCTCACGCCTGAGCGCGTAGAAGTAGAACTTTCCCGCCTTGCGCACGCGAATGAGTCCGGCGTGACGAAGCACGCGCGCATGGTACGAGATGGTTGATTTCGTCAGGGAGAACGTCGCTTCCAGCGCGGCGCAGGCGACCTCTTCGTTGGCCTGCATCAGCCGCAACATCTGGACCCGCGTCTGGTCAGCCAGGGCGGCGCCGATCGTGGCGAGCGCTTCGGGGGTCACCTCGACATTCGACGACTCAATCGCGAGAGACATCGGCTCTTCCCTGCTAGACCAGAAGACTCTGCCACCTCACGACCAGGCGGCCACGCGGCGCGAGCGCCAGCCTCATACTAGCACAGCGCCACAACGGCGTCGCGGAGACCCGATGGCGCGGTCGGTCTCTCCCTCGGCTCAGCGAGTCGTATTACACCAGGCTCACGAAAGGCGCCATCCCGCGCAGTGCGCGCCAGATGGAAAACGGAGCGCCGCACGCGACTGGGCGCTCGCGCTCGGCGTCGACGCGCGGCAGATCCATTGGTCCGTGCTGCCAGGGGGAGATGCTTCTCGCGGCAGACCCTGAGGTAAATCTTTGGGAAGCCACACGTCTCTCCCTTGAGCGGACAGCCACACCAGATGGCAGGCGCCCAGGTCGAAGGATCGGAGGCTTTCCATGGAGCATCGCCGCTATCGAAGCATCTCCACAGCGCTGATCGTGAGCGCGCTTCTCCTCCTCGGTGGCTGCGCACTGCCTGGCCTCCCCGGACAGGCGCGTGGCCCACAGCCGCTGCCTGACGCCCAGCAGATCTTTCACCCCTTCATCTCCGGCGCCAAGAACGGCGACCTCGACAGCCTCGACCCAGCGCTGATCCTTTTCGGTGGTGACTACGAGAAGGCACAGCTCATCTTCCCGCCGCTGCTCACCCTCGACGACCACAACCAGGTCGCTCCCTGGGCTGCCGAGCGCTGGGAGCCGAACGCCGATGGGCTCACCTGGACGTTTCATCTGCGGGCGGGCATGCGCTGGTCCGATGGGGTGCCCATCGATGCCGGCACCTACGCCTACTCGATCAACCGCTCCCTCGATCCCTGCACTAGCTCAGGCACCAGCTATTACCTCTCGGG
>DASWAC010000129.1:0-5430 GCA_036391335.1 Ktedonobacterales bacterium | reverse complement strand
ATGCTTGGTGGCACGCGCGGCGCGTATAAGATCATGGGCCCGGATGGAAAGCCCGCAGTGGTCATGAGCCCGAACGACCACGTGAACATGGCGCAATCCACCAATGATACCTTTCCCACCGCCATGCGCGTCGCGGGGCTGCTGATGACGCGCGAGACCCTGCCTGCCATCGCGTACCTCGCGGCGGCCTTCCACGCGAAGGGCAAGGAATTCGACCACATCGTGAAGTCGGGCCGCACCCATCTGCAGGACGCGACGCCTATCCGCCTGGGGCAAGAATTCACCGCGTACGGCATCATGCTGGACCGCGACGGCGAGCGCCTGAAGCGCGCCAGCGAGGCGCTCTATGAGCTCAACCTTGGTGGGACCGCTGTGGGCACCGGCCTCAACGCCGAGCCAGACTACATCTCCGCCGCCGTGAAGCACCTGGGTGAGTTGACGGGCTTCCCCCTGCGCAGCCCGGAATCACTGGTCGAGATCGCGCCGAATATGTCGGCTTTCGTCGAGGTGTCGAGCGCGCTGCGCATCCTTGCACTGGACCTCACCAAGATCGCCAATGATCTGCGTCTGCTGGCCTCTGGACCCGCCACCGGCTTCTATGAGATCATCCTTCCGGCGGTGCAGCCGGGATCCTCCATCATGCCTGGCAAGATCAATCCCTCGATTGCCGAGATGGTCAATCAGGTCTGCTTCCAGGTGCTCGGCTTCGACGCCACCGTCAGCTTCGCGGCGCAGGCGGGGCAGCTAGAGCTCAACGTCATGATGCCGGTGCTGATCCACAACCTGTTGTGGTCCTTCACCATCCTGAAGAACGCCAGCATGGTCCTGGCGGACAAGTGTGTCTCTGGCATCGCGGCCAATGAGATGCGCTGTGAGGAGCTGGCCTTCAAGAGCGCCAGCCTGGTGACGGCCCTTGCGCCGTATATCGGCTATCTCAAGTCGGCGGAGCTGGCCCACGAGCAGGTGGAATCGCAGCGTGACATCCGTGATATCGTCCGCGAGAAGAAGCTGCTGCCCGACGAAGATCTCGACATCATCCTGGAGCCAAAGTCGATGACCGAGGTGGGCATCGCTGGCCAGGGTAAGGTGAAGACGCCGGTCATCAGTGGTGGCGGCGCGGGCGGCTGAGCAAGAAAGGGAGACGCATGAAGAGGGCGATTCTCATTCTGGTCGGCGTCGCCCTGGTGAGTGCCTTCGTCCAGCAGCAATGGGCGGCGCTTGCCGCGCTCTTGCGGGCCAAGATCTATGATCGTCGCCCACCTGCTCGCACCATTGTGGTGGGCACGGCATGAGAATGGAGCCAGCATGCTAGATGACGCCACGCAAGACCTCATTGACCAGCTCGTCGGTAATGCGCATGGCGACCTGGCCGTGGTGCAGTCCCTGGCGGTGGCGCATCCCGAGCTGATCGACGCGCCTGCCCGCTGGGGTGAGACGGCCATCCAGGCGGCGGCACAGATGGGTCGTGCCGACATCGCGGACTATCTGCTCTCGCGGGGCGCGCCGCTAGATATCTGCACCGCGACGATGCTGGGCCGCGCCGAGACCGTTGGCGAGATGGTGGGCGCGGATCGCTCGCTCGTCAGCGCCACAGGCGCCCATGGCATCCCGTTGCTCTACTTTGCGGTTATCAAGGGGCATATGGGCCTGGCGGTCATGCTGCAAGAGGTGGGAGCCAGCCCGAGCGCACCCGACGGCGTGACGTCACCATTGCACGGCGCGGCTCTCTTCGATCAGAGCGAGATGGCGGCGTGGCTGCTGCGCGCGGGCGCCTCGCGTGAGGCCCACGACGCCGACGGGAAGACGGCGCTCCAGCTGGCCGAGGAGCGCAGCCATGTACGGGTCGTCGCGGTGCTTGCGCCAGGCCAGTAGCACGAAGTCGGGGCCCAGGCCGCAGGTGAATACCTATGAGCCGGCGAATGAGATTCGCGCGTGGAGAGGCCCGGTGTCTCGCAAAGGTGAGGCCCACGCGCACGTGCCGACGGTGATGGGCTGTCCCCCGGCGAGAGGCAGCCCATCCGTGAGATGCTGGCAGCGCGCTAGAGGCGCTCGATGATCGTCGCCGTGCCCAGGCCGCCGCCGCAGCACATCGTCTGCAAGCCATAGCGTGCGCCACGGCGCTCCATCTCGTGCAGCAGCGTGACCATCAGCCGCGCGCCCGACGCGCCCAGGGGATGACCCAGCGCGATGGCGCCGCCGTTCACGTTGACACGGCTCATGTCGGGGTGCAGCTCACGCTCCCACGCCAGCACGACCGGCGCAAAGGCTTCGTTGATCTCGACGAGGTCAATATCGTCGAGGGTGAGACCCGCGCGCTTCAAGATCTGCTGCGTCGCGGGGATCGGCCCGGTCAGCATCATAACGGGGTCCACACCGACCACCTTCTGCGCCACGATGCGCGCGCGCGGGCGCAAGCCCAGCTCGGCGGCCTTCTCCGGCGTGGTCAGCAGCAGGGCTGCCGCGCCATCGGAGACCTGGCTGCTGCCACCAGCCGTGACGATGCCATCGGGTTTGAAGGCAGGCTGCAGGCTGGCCAGCTTCTCGAGTGTCGTGTCGCGACGGATGCCCTCATCAGTGGCGAAGGTCGAGCCATCGGCCAGCGATACCCGCATCAGCTCGCGATCGAAATATCCGTTGTCGGCGGCATATGCGGCAAGCTGGTGGCTGCGCAGGCTGAGCGCATCCACCTCATCGCGCGTGATATGCCACTTCTCGGCGATCATCTCGGCCGAGATACCCTGATGCGTGAACGGATATTCTTCGAGCAGCGACGGCGGATACGGGCTGCCACCGACCTCGATGCTCGAGCCAATCGGCAGCCGCGTCATAGATTCCACGCCGCCGGCGATGGTAATGTCGCACACCTCCGACTGGATCAAGTTTGCCGCGAAGTGCACCGCCTGCTGGCCCGAGCCACACTGGCGGTCTACTGTGGTCGCGGGCACCTCAATGGGAAAGCCCGCCTGCAGCACGACATTGCGGGCGATATTGAGGCCTTGCTCACCGACCTGGCTTACGGTGCCCATCACGACATCCTCGACGATCGCCGGATCGATCTTTGCCCGTGTTGCCAGCTCGCGCAACGCCATGGCGCCCAGCACCACGGGATGCACATCTTTGAGGGCACCTTTGCGGCGACCAATCGGCGTGCGCACTGCCTCGACGATAACGACCTCACGCATGGGGATCCTCCCTCACTGCTGCGGCGACTACGCTGAATTATAGTCTCGCGTGGGCACGGGTGACCGCGTTGCCAGCAAACGCAACCGGCTAACGCGCCGGGACGAGCTCATGCCCAGCTAGCCAGGCCGTCGCGGCACCCACGTCGTCCATGGTCAGGCCGTGATCGCCCTCCTGCCAGCGCAGCTCGACCTCGGCTCCCGCCCGCTTCAGGATTGCCGCAAGCTCTTCGACCTGATCGGCGGCCATCAGCGGATCGAGCCGGCCCGCCGCCATGAGCACCTGTTTGCCGGTGAGGTCGGGGAGTGTCTCGGGTTCGAAGGGGAGCATCGAGCGGAACAAGATGGCTCCGCGCAGCACATCAGGCGCGAGCAGCAAGAGACTGGCGGCGATATTCGCGCCGTTGGAATAGCCCACCGCGATGACGTTGCCCGCGTCGAACCCATACGTCTTGGCGGCCTGGCGAACGAACTCAGCCAGCTCGCCGGTGCGCAGCTTCAGGTCAGGGATGTCGAAGACGCCCTCGTCGAGACGGCGGAAGAAGCGTGCCGCGCCATGTTCGGAGACCTTGCCACGTGGGCTCAGTAGCCCCGCGCCAGGGACGAACGTCTTGCCCAGGCTGAGCAGGTCGTTCTCGTCGCCACCTGTGCCGTGCAGCATGAGCAGCGTTGGCAGGCCTGACGCCTGAGGGGAGATATAGCGATGGGTAAAGGTCAGATCATCGGCGCTCATGGAAGCATTCTCCTTGCACGATGCGGCCCCGCCAGAGACAACGTTGGCGTCTGGCAGGACCGCAAACCTACTCGTTAGCGACTGGCAGCCGGCGCGGCTGGTGTGGCCAGTGGCCGCAGATTGGACTCGATCTCACGGCGGCGGGGCTCCAGGAATGGTGGCAGCGCCAGCGACTCGCCGAGATGCTCGGCATCTTCATCCGAGGCAAAGCCAGGGCCATCGGTCGCGATCTCGAAAAGCACACCGCCGGGCTCGCGGAAATAGATCGAATGGAAGTAGAACCTGTCGATCACCTGCGTCACCCCGATCCCGGCCTCAGCGAGGCGACTGCGCCACTCCGCGTGCTGCTCATCAGTGGGCGTGCGGAATGCGACGTGATGCACACCGCCGATGCCGACCATGCCGCGGCGCATGTCATCGCGCTCGATGAGGTGCACTTCGGCACCCGGGCCACCTTCGCCCACCTGGAAGACGCGCACCGACTGCGTCACCGTGCCGTCCTCCGAGAGGAGACTATAGGCGCCAGCCTCACGGAAGCCCATCACCTGCGTCAGCACCAGCTCGCTCATCTCGGCGCGCGCCACGATCATGCGCACCGCATGCAAGCCGCGAATCTGATAGGCCGCCGGCACGGGGCTCTTCAGCCATGGCTCACCGCCCGCAACGGGCTCCGCCTCACCGGGCGCAGGCGCCACTAGCTCGAGCCGCTGCCCCTCGGGATCGGTGAACGGGAGGGTTGGCCGGTTGAAGCGCTCCTCGATGGGACCATGGGCGACGCCGAGTGTGGTGAAGCGTTCATCCCACCAGTGCAGCGCGCCGGCATCCGGCACGCGGAGAGAGATGGCGTCGATCGTCCCCGTTCCCGGTCGGCGCGGACCGGAAAGCGGCCAGTCGAAGAAGGTGAGCTCGGTGCCGGCGTGGCCAATCGAGTCGCCATAGAAGAGGTGATAGGCGGTGACGTCATCCTGGTTCACGGTCTTCTTGACGAGCCGCATGCCCAGCACCTGGGTGTAGAACGCGAGATTTTCCGCCGCGTGGCCGGTGACCGCCGTAACGTGGTGTAATCCACCAAGCTGTATGCTCACGATGAGCCTCCATCATTCCGGAAAGTTGTTGGAGCGGGGCGACAACCATCTGTCGCCTCGCGACTCCGATGCTATAAGTTTAGTACTAAACTTTCATGTTGTCAAGTGAGCGAGCGGACATGATGTGGTTACTTTCTGGTGGCGACAATGTCACAATTTGGTATCGAGGCCGTCAATAGATGTAGGTGATGCCTTGATAGACCCCTGGCACGAAGCGGAAGAGCACCCGACTCGCGCCGCCACCCCGCCAGGTGAAATTCATCTCGGCAGTGAGAATCCACCCGTTGTCAAAGACCGCCACGACATGGCCAAGGTGGCCATCCGCGCTGGCGCCTAGCACGCCGGGCGCATAGCGGATCGTCGCGCCGACCCGCGGCACCGTGCCCGCTGACCGTGCCGCGGGATAGTCGGGCCGGGTCTCGTACGCCCACCA
>DASWAC010000128.1:0-6082 GCA_036391335.1 Ktedonobacterales bacterium | reverse complement strand
AACTCCTTCGCTGACGTGACGACGGCTGGTTGTTTGGCGCCCCCGGCCAGAATCGAACTGGCATCACACGCTTAGAAGGCGCGTGCTCTGTCCATTGAGCTACGGGGGCTAATCACTGAGTTAGAAGACCGGTGCTTTGTCCATTAAGCTATGGGGCCATCTGTCTCGCATTGTATCACGCGGCTTAGTGCCCACCATGCGCCTGCACCAGCGCCGCCGCCAGCGGCGTGAAGAGCAGCACGCACCCGAGCGTAGCCAGTGCACCTAGGCCGGCATAGATGTCGCGCGCCAGCCGCCAGTAGCGCAGGAAGTGGGCATCGGCGCTCACTTCTGGCTCGCGCAGGCGCTCACGCTCGCTCTGTGCCAGCTCCTCCATCATGCCAAGCTGTGACTCCAGCGCCGCACGCTCCATCGCGAAGCGCTCACTCCGCTCGCGCAGCACCACCAACAGCATAAAGAGCATATAGGCGGCGTAGACTCCGGTGGCCACACGCAGCACCCAGATGGAGCCCGCAGGCTGGAGCAGCCATGCCAGCCCACCGAGCGCCAGCGCGGCGATGGTGCGGTAGAGGTTGTCCACCAGATCACCCGTCAGCTCGCTCACCGCCGCGCGCACACTCGAGGCATATCGGGCAACCGTATCGCGAGCCGCCTCACGCGCCTGGAAGTAGGCTGCCACGTTGCCGCGCAGATAGAGGGCGAGGTTGGCGCGGGCCGCCTCCAGCGCTGGAGCCGCCGCGACCGCCAGCGCAGATGCGCCAACCGCCTGACCTGCCGGCAGCTCACTCCCCAGCGCCTCTCGCGCGATGCTCAGCCGCGCCTCCGTGGCATCCTGATAGGCCCACTCCGCCAGCGCCACTAGCAATCGCAGGTCACCCGTCGCGTCAGCCTCAGCAAAAGGGATCTCGCATGTCGCCGGCCGCGTGCCCGCAAACCGCGCGATGACTCGCTGCGTGATCTCCCCCCACACCTCTTGGGCCAGACCGAGGGTCGCTAGCTCAGCACGCATCACCGCCAATCGCCCCACGGTGGCCGGCATTCCGGGCGCGACCGTCCGCACGCCAAGGTGCTCTGGCAGCGCCGCGGGGGCACCTGCCCAGCGCACCTGATCACCACGCAGCGCCAGCACCGCTTCCACATGCCGCGTGAACACGGCCCACTCGTCGCGAGTGAGCACCGGCCAGGCAGGAAGCCTGCCCCCGGCTATCCCGGCCACATCCAGTCCGGTCCCGGCGAGCAAGCCGGACACGTCGCACAGCAGCACCACGCCACGCTGCCCACTGCCGACCAGCCCTAGTCGCGCCCAATCCGGCAGCGATGCCACGCGAAGGCGCTCCTCCCATGCCTGCGCCTGAAAGAACACGATGATTCCGGTCGCGGCCAGCATCTGCGCAGAGCCGGCGAACCCCTCCCGCGCTGCCACCAGCGCCTGCGCCAGCTCACTCGCGCGCCGCTTCTCTGCGGAGAGCCGCACATCCACGCGTGCCGAGTCGCCCTCACTGGCCAGCACGTCGCGCAGGGCCGTCTGGAAGTCGCGCAGTGCGGCTGAGGCACTCCTCGCCGCCGGCAATTCTACCGCTACTGGCTCGTGGTCTGGGTTCAGCCCCGCAACCTCGAGGCTGAGCGTCAAATCTCCCCTGAAGAGGGTAAGCGTGTCCTCCAGCATGGTCGCATCGAGGGCGCGCAAGGGGGTCGCAGCGACCTGAGTGTTCACTTCCAGCCGGTCGTAGCTTTCCGCCCCAGGCAGCAGCGATGCGGGCACGCCAAGGGCAAGGGCAAGCATGTGGACGGATTGCGCCATCTCCGCCAGCGTCTTCGCCGCGTCTTCGGCGCTCACGCCATGCCCATCGACGACGCCAGATCGTGGCTCGCGCTTCACTTGGTCACCTCCCGCGCGCTCAGCGACTCGATGATGAAGCGCCATTTCCCATCGGCGGTGCGGTCATCCGCCACCCGAACTAGCTCATCAAAGTGGGCGGCCGGAACGGTGAGCACGACGCCGCCATCCAGCGCAAGCCTCACCTGCCGCAGGAAGACCCGTGTGACCTTCGGATCAACGGCGAAATCAGCCTGCGGGGGCTCGTGCTCGCTCGTGAAGAGCTCGCGCTGAAGGGCAGCCAGCAGGTCGCTGCGCAGGGCCCCGTGGCCGGACAAGGCATCCGCCGCGAACGCGGTGAGGGTGACACGCTCAGTCGCCAGGGCTGTCCGGCGTGCCTGATAGAACCGCAACGTCTCGCGCGGGGAAAGATCCCTCGCGTGCAGGGCGAGCCAGCCGTCGGTGGCGCTCAGGAAGGCGCGCGTGTGCCGGCGCGGTGAGGGCGCGAGGCGTGTGGCCAGGAATCCCTGGTAGAAATAAGCCGCAACGCCCGCCGAGGCCGGACCGGCCTGCGTGTCGAGCATGGTCACCCGCAGCTCATGCGCGCCAGCGTCCGGTCGCAGCAAGGCACACTTTTGCAGCGCATGCGAATCCGGCAGCAGGTCCTTCGCGACGCCGATCTTCACCGTCATGTGCCCGCCGCGCTGCTGATAGGTGCGGTGCAAGTGCTGCTCATCCATATCGAGCTTGAGCAGCGCGATTCCTCGCTCGCCGTCGGAGAGCCCATCACGGCAATAGCAGAGAACGGCGAAGTCACCCGGCGCAATCGACTTCCCACCGCGCCGCATCTGGTCATAGAGCAGCTGCGCGAGCTGCCGCGACGCCGCCACGAAATCGCCGGCGTCGAAGAGCTGCCAGCAGGCTATCACTACCGGGCCTGTGGGATCGCTGAAGCTGGCGCTCCAGTCGGCGCGCTCGATCGCCGCGGTGAGGTAGCTCGCGAGATAGCGGCTCGTGGTCTCGTCCAATAAGACGACCTCATCCACAAAGATGCAGCGCCCGGTGAGGTGATTGAGTGAGTGCATGATGGCTCGCTCGATGCGTATGCCACCCGGCGCGGCAGGGGCAGCCTCGGTCGGCGAATGCGCAACGGCGGCGTCCGGCGCCAGGCTGACGTCGGCCTGGTGCGCGGGCACAGAATGGGTCACCGGTCGCTGGCTCATCCGCATCACCACCTGCTGGCTATCCCGCACGCTCTATCATTGCTATTCTGGCACAGGACGCCCCATGCGGAATCAACGCGTGACTGTTGGCCCAGGCAGCTGAGGAGAGGTGTCCACATCTGGCGCCACTTCCGCCACGTCAGCCTCCGCCGGCGACGCGCGCACCACGATGCGCCCATGGCCGCCCTGGCCACCATAGAGGCCGCCCGCATAGCGGATCAGCCGCTCCAGCGCGGGAACACGCGAGAGTGCATCGCGATGGCCTAGCAGGATGAGCTTTTGGCGCGCGCGGGTCAGAGCAACATTCAGCCGGTGAGGATCCGCCAAGAAGTCACGAGTGCGTCCAGCTAGGCCCGCATCGCCGCCGAACGAGAGGATGATTACTGAGCGCTCGGCGCCTTGGAAGCGATCCACCGTATCCACAGTGACCTCATGCTCGCCATTCGCGGCCAGCCGGCGGCGAATCGCGGCGACCTGTGCGCGATAGGGCGCGATGATCCCGATCTCGCTCCCGGGCAGCCCGCGCCGGCGCAGGGTCCTCACGACTCGCGCCGCCACATCCGCTTGCGCGTGACTTGCCTTCCCCAGCCGCTCTTCTGGCATGGCACGCACATCCACAAAGACGAGGGGGTGCTCCGGCAGCATGAGATAGTCCATCGCATCCGGCTCGGCGGGGCCGAGCGGCAGCAGCGCGGCGAGCGCGTCACCGGCAGCGTGCAGCTGGCCGTGGTAATATTCGGCGCTGGGAAAGGCACAGATGACCGGGTGCATGCGATATTGCCGGGTGAGGCCGACCGTCGCCTGGGCTCCCCATCGCTCATCCAGACGTGAGAAGAGCGACTTACTCAACCCTTGAGCGGCTGCGGCCTCGCTGCGCACCAGCGGCGGCAGCTGGCGCTCGTCCCCCACCAGCACGAACCGCTGGGCAAATCGGAGCGCGCCGAGTGTGGCCGGGATGGTGAGCTGGCTCGCCTCGTCGATGATGGCGAGATCGACCCGTAACGGCTCGCCCACCTCATCATAGCGATCCGCTGCCCAGGTGGCCGCCGTCGAGGCCACCACCCGCGCGCCGGACAGGGTCTCGCGCAGCGCCTCAGGCGGAACATCGTCCTCCTCCGTCAACCCCAGGCGCTCACGAGTCCGCGCGACCAGCCGCCATGGCTTCAGATCATCCGCCGTCGCGATATCGTGCCCCAGACGCACCACGCCCGGCGTGCCCACGGCAAGCACACGACGCACCGCATTGTCGAGCGCCTGGTTGGTGAAGGCTGCCAACAGGACCCGCTCGCCACGAGCCACCGCTTCGCGCACGATCTGAGCGACGACCGCTGTCTTCCCGGTGCCCGGCGGCCCACGCACCAGCAGGAAGTCACGCGCGCGCAGCGCCTGAGTGGCCGCCATGCGCTGCTCGTCATTCAGATCGGGATGCGTCACCGCTGGACTGTCGTCGAACCGTGGCGGGACAGCGCCAGCCACCAGCGCCTGCAATCGCGGCTCGACACCGAGCCAGCGCCAGAGATTTCGCTGCGTGCGATCATTGACCAGATCGCTGGAATAGCGGTCCACCTGGCGAGGATGCTCGATGCGCTCTGGAGTCCAGAGTCGCAGGCCGCGCTCACTCACCTCAAGAACGGTGCCCATGACGACCTCACCGCCAATGGGATCACTATCGCTCACGAGCACCTGATCGCCTTCTCGCAGGTCGGATGAGCCGCTGGTCTCGAAGGTGTAGCGCCACTCGCCCGCTGCGGTGTGTTCCGGCTCCCCTACCGTGCGCAAGTTGATGAGCGCCGTGCCCACTTCCGCCCGCTCAGCCGCGGAGAGCTGCCACAGCGCGGCGATATCGTCATCCGCCACGCGCCCCTCCAGCCGGAGCATCTCGTGCCACGCGGCGACACTGGCAGCCACCTCGCCGGGCACAGGGTGCGCCACCTCGCTCACCGGAGGCGGCTCCCAGCCGAGCACCGCTGAGGCCGTCGCGCACTCAGCCCGCGCGAAGCAGCGCCCGCAGGTCGCTGGTGCCGGCGGTCGTGGGACCGCGCCGGTGGCGGCGATGATGGCCAGCCGGTTCCTCAGCTCGACCACACGACGCAGGTCACGTGGGGTGAACGGCACCCCATGCGCCTCCGCCTGCGCCGGGGTCCCGCTATAGAGCAGGCTTGCCTGGGGCGGCGCCTCGCCGGGCCGGGCACGGGCCGCCAGCAACGCGTGATAGCCATAGACCTGCCAGCGATGGGCGCGTTTCGGCACCTGCCCTCGCGCTTCGCCCGTCTTGAGCTCGATCAGCGACTGCCCGCGCTCGTCTCGCATCAGAAAGTCCATCCGGCCGCGCAGGCCAATCTCTGGCGTCAGCAGCAGTGTCTCAGTCTCGAATCTCGGCGCTGAGCGCCACAGCGTGTTCCGCTGCAGCCGCACCCACGCAGCCAACGCCTGCATATGCGGCATCGCGTCGTCGCGCATGGTGTTGGCGGGGATCTTATGCAGCGCCAGGTCGATCGCGTTCTGCCCGATGGCGGCTGCCAGCGGACCAGTGGGGTCATCCTGCCCGGTCTTGACCATCTCCTGGAAGGCGCGGTGCACGATATTGCCGCGAATCGTGGCGGCGTTTGGTGGGGAGGGCACCATGCGGCGCAAAGGATACTGGCGCGCGCACATCTCGGCAATGTTGAGATCGGTGATGTTGAGCAGGATATCCGGCGCCAGCACGGCCAGACTGGCCTCACTCGCTTGCCACGTCGCGCCATCCGAAGCGCCTTCCGCAGCCGCCACGTGCCAGACGCGCAGAGGGAGATCGCGCCAGCCATCGTCTGGCACATCAAGTAAGGCGCGCGCCAGGGAATAGTCATCCTTCGTGAGGATCACTCGACTGACCGCGCCGTCCGCTTCCTCCAGCCATACCGACGGCGCGACACGCGCCCCAGGCGGCGCATAGATCCGCTTGAGCGTGCCCTCGATGCGGGCACGCTCACAGGGCGAGCCGGCATACCCGCAGACAAAGCACTGTTTCGCTTCCACCGCTGCCTCCCTCTTGTTCAGCAGTGTA
>DASWAC010000127.1:0-14658 GCA_036391335.1 Ktedonobacterales bacterium | reverse complement strand
CTCGTGGCACTTGACAGCCCCCCAACGACGTGGGGCAAATCTCCTGGAGGAATCATATGGCAAGCCCAAATTGGCCCCATAGCGACGCTGCTGTGGCCAACAACGGCATCGAGCAAGTGCTCGACTGGTACGCCACCCGTGGCGGCAATCTGCTCGGCGCGCGCCGGTGGGAGCATAGCCCGCTGGTGCTGACGCATGTGCGCTGGCTCGGCCCGCGCGGCGAAAGCCTGGAATCGGCCCGCGAGCCGCAGGATGACGCCCGGCTGACCCAGCGTGAGCGTGATGTCTGGGTGGAGCTCGCCGTCATCTTCTCGAGCGTGCACCCAGCCACGCCGTCCACCGAGCCGCTCTGGCTGCCGCTGACCATCTCACAGCCGCGCGCGATCGAGCTCATCGAGGTGTTGCGCCAGGATAGCAGGTCGTCTGGCTCTAGCAAGGGCAACGGCTTCTCGCCGAAGCCCTTGGGCTATGCGGGGCTCTCGGACCCCGTGTCTATCCCGACGCTGATGCCCGGCTTCCACGACGCGCCCACGCAGACCTCATTGCCGCCGCTGCCACGCATGGGCTTTAGCGCGAGTGATCCTGCGGTGAGCTCGCCGGTCTATGGCGACCACGGGGCGACCGTGCTGGCCTGCATCGAGGTCGAACTGCCGATATCCGCGCTGGGGCCTGCCGGGCATGCGGCCTCGGCGGATTTCGCTCGCGATGTCGCTGTCAACTTTTCACGCGCGGCGCGCGCCCTGCCACAGGTGCATGAGGTCCGCGGGTGGATGCATTCCGGCCGGCTGGTGCTGGCGGCGCGCATGGTCATGGCGTCAGAGTCGCGAGCGGCCAGCCGTGCCGAGACCGAGAACGCCCTAGGGGTGCTGCGCGATGCCCTGATGGCGCGCACCATCCCCTATAGCAAGCTCATGCTGGCCGACCCAGGCGAGTGGATGCAGCAGGGACAAGTGCTCAGCCTCTAGCGCAGATGCGCCAGCTGCATGGCCAGCAGCTCGCGGATACCCTTCTCACCCAGCTCCAGCAGGGTGTCGAGCTGCTCACGGGTGAAGGCTTTCCCCTCCGCTGTGCCTTGCACCTCGATGAACTCGCCGTGCTCGGTCATCACGATATTCGCGTCCACTTCGGCCTTTGAGTCCTCAGCATAGTCCAGGTCGAGCAGTGGCACACCCTTGACGATGCCGACGCTGACTGCCGCGACTCCCTGCCGCATAGGATTCATCTTGAGCACGCCGCGCGCCATCATGTCGTCGCAGGCGCGCTTGAGGGCGAGCCAAGCCCCGGTGATGCTGGCGGTGCGTGTGCCGCCGTCGGCCTGTAGCACATCACAGTCGAGGATCACCGTCCGCTCACCCAGCGCGCGCAGGTCCAGCGCCGCCCGCAGTGAGCGGCCGATCAGCCGCTGGATCTCATGGGTCCGCCCGCCGATCTTGCCGATGGCGGCCTCGCGACGCGACCGCTTCGCGCCCGAGCGTGGCAGCATGGAATATTCCGCCGTGACCCAGCCCTGGCCGCGGCCGGTCATCCACTCGGGCACGTGGTCGTCAATGGTGGCCACGCAGAGCACGCGAGTCTCGCCGCACTCGATCAGCACGGACCCTTCGGCGTACTTGATGTAGTCCACGGTCATCGTGATCGGGCGGAGGGCGTCATTGGCGCGATCATTCGCGCGAGGCATGGGCGGCGCTCACTTTCCATTCCCAGGGGGAAGAGTCGTTCAGTTAGAGTCCCTCGCCAGGAAGGCGCACGAGGGAGCGGTCGATCGCGGTGACGTCAGGGCGGCCCGCGAGCATCATGGCCAGCTCGAGCTCATCGCGCAGCATGGTGAGCACGCGCTCCACGCCGCGCTGGCCATCCACCGCCAGGCCCCACAGGATGGGGCGGCCCACCAGCACCGCACGTGCGCCGAGCGCCAGCGCCTTGAGCACATCGGTCCCGCGCCTGATGCCGCCATCCAGCAGCACCTCGCACGCGCCGCCCGCCCCCGCGACCACCTCCGGCAGCGCCTCGATGGTGGTGATGACCCCGTCGAGCTGGCGTCCGCCGTGGTTCGAGACGATGATGCCGTCGGCGCCATGGGTCGCGGCCAGCGCGGCATCCTCTCGGGTGAGCACGCCCTTCACCAGCACCGGCAGCTTGGTGATAGAGCGCAGCCACGCCACGGCGTCCCAGGTGAGCGTGGTGTCGAAGTTCGCGGCGGCATGCGCCGCCAGGCCGGACTGGTAGCGCTCGTGGGCGGGATCATCGGCCAGGTGTGGCTCATCGAAATTGCCCCGGCGCAGATGTGGCGGCAGGTCGAAGCCGTTGCGAATGTCGCGCTCGCGGCGGCCCAGTCGCGGCGCGTCGACCGTGAGCACCAGCGCGCGATAGCCAGCGGCCTCGGCGCGGCGCACCAGCTTCTCGGTGGCGGCGCGTTCACGATAGACGTAGAGCTGAAACCAGAGAGGGCCTGTCGCCGCTTGAGCGACCTCCTCCAGGCTGCGGTTGGCCAGCGTGCTCACCGTCATCAGGGTGCCCATGGCCCCGGCGGCGCGGGCGGTGTCGCATTCGCCCTCCTCGCTGGCCAGGCAGTGATAGGCAGTCGGCGCGATGAGGATAGGCATGCTGACCTCCTCACCCAGCACCGTCGTGCGCAGCGCGATCTGGCTCAGGTCCACCAGCATGCGTGGGCGCAGTCTGATGCGGCTGAATGCCTCGTGGCTATCGCGCAGCGTGATCTCATCTTCGGCGCCGCTGCGATAATAATCCCATGCGGCGGCTTCCATGCGGGCCTGAGCGAGTGGCTCAAACTCAAAGACATTCACCGGCTCCATTGGGGGAAATCTCCTCATCGGCGGGAAAGCTGGCACGCGGGGTGTGCCGCCAGAGAGTATACGCCACCGGCGCGCTCCTGGGATGCAGCGGTGGCGACGGAGTCTGGGCGGGTGGGCACGCGGACGCCTCACAGCTTCACCGATTGTCAGCCATTTGGGGCTGCCCTTTTGCGACGCGACGGCCCTCATGCTACAATCGAAGCCCTGACACCGTCGTGTTGCGGCGTTTTCGTGTCATACGTCTCGAGACTGTACATCTAGCCCAGTGGGGCAACCGATACCCAAGAGTCAAACGTATCCTTCGAGATAGCTGGCCAAGACGGGTCGGCGCTCGTCACACGATTCAATGCTCCGGAAGCGGAGGCTTTCCACCATGGCCAGACGCCAGCGCAAGGCGAACAAAGGACTGCTCTCGACCCTGTTTGGGCTCATCAACCCCATCAAGGATCCTAGCCTCATCATCGCGATCATCCTCACGATCTTCGCGAAGAGCAACACCAGCGATCCGTTGCAGTGGCTCCTGTTTGGCGCGCTGGCCTGGATGGCAGTGAAGGCGTTCATCTGGCTGCTGCTGAATCTGGCCTTCTCGTTCGTCTACCTCATCCGCAAGACAGGGTGGGTCCTGCGGCATCCACGGCTGGCACTGCGCCTGTTGGATGCGCTGGGCACCGAAGAGATCATCATCGGTGGGCTGCGCCCGGATATGTTTGCCACCGAGGCAGGTGGCCTGCATCTGGGCAACCTCGGCATCGGTGGGGGCGGTGGCGGCTACGAGCAGCAGTATCCTGAGCCCTACGAGAGCCTTACCCGCCCGCCGCAGTTCAGCCAGCGGCTCGACGCCCAGGCAGAGGAGCTCCAGCAGCTTCTGGCGGCCTATTCGCGCATGATCGGCGACTGGTATGTGCACACCGAGGAGAAATGGCGCGCCGTGAGCGATAGCCAGCTCGGCTGGAAGCCACTGCGCGGTCGCTGGAACAGCTGGACTGAGATCTTCAGCGATGCCTATGGCGTGGATGGCGTCAGCTCGGTCACGCAGGCCGATCCGCTGATGCGCCGGTTCGAGAATGCGCAGGCGAAGGGATCGGCGGCCAGCTCGGTGGCGTGCTTCCTGCATGACATGGAAGAGCTTCGCCGGGGTCTGGTGCAGCTGGAGGGCGAGGATGGCGCCGCGCTGCCTCGCAGCGGTCCCATGAGTCAGCAGATGCCCATATCACAGCGCACCGGCAAGAGCAGCGCCATCATCCGCAACCCGCGCATCGTTGACGCCGACTAAGCCACGCTCGCGCGACGGCCTGCCCCTCGTCTCTCTCGATGGCGAGGGGCTTCGTGCGCCCCACCGGCCAGAACTGCCTTGCCGGGCCATCACCCGCCATAGCGTCACGCCCCTTGACTCGCCATGTGACCGCGTGTCATAATTTTGACGCACCGGTCATTTTTGCAACTCACAGTCATATCACAAACGTATAGTGTACGAATGACTGGTGTGTCACCCCAGCCTTGGGGAGAGAGGCTCTCAATGACGATCGGGATCCCACATGGCTCGCTCAAAGAAAAGCAACGCCAGGAGCGCGAGCGGCTCATCCTGCAAGCGGCGCAAGAGCTGCTGATGGAAAGAGGCTCCCACGACATGTCTATGGATGATGTCGCGCTGCGTGTGGGCATCGCGAAGGGGACCGTGTATCTCCACTTTCCCAGCAAGGATGACCTGCTCTTCGCGGTCCTCTCGCGCAGCATGGAGGAGTATATCGACACCCTTGGAGTCATGCTCACCGGACCAGAGCCGCCACGCGTGCGGCTGGAAGCGATCATGCGCTTCATGTATGCCAGCGATTTTCGCCAGCAGGTGCAGCTGATGATGTCTATCGCGGAGGCGAATCCGGAGCTGCTCAAGCGGCTCACAGAGCACAAGGTCGGGAGGTCCGCGCACGTAGATGTTATGCGCCAGCAGATAGCCGCCGTTTTCGACGAGGGCAAGGCGTCCGGCGAGTTCATCGTCCGAGTCCCCACGCCCGTCATGGTCGCCGTGTTCGAGAGCCTGCTCATGCCCCGCCCACAAAGGGGTGGCGCGCAACCCACTACCGAATTGCCGCCCGACGTGAAGGCGCGTCACGTCTGCGACATCTTTTTCAATGGCATCGCGGCAGATGAGCCGCACACGACACAAGGAAAGAACTCATGAGCACTGAAATCAATGCCGTCGCGCCACTGGCGGCAGCCGGAGCGGAGGAAGGCCCCCGCTTCTCTCGGCGGGTCACGCTGCTGACCATGCTGAGCGTGCTGCTGGTTATGCTGCTGGCCTCACTCGATCAGACCATCGTCGGTACCGCGCTCCCAAAGGCCACGGCAGACCTGCCGGGCTTCACGTTTGGCGGCTATACCTGGGTCACCACAGCCTATCTGCTGACCTCCACGGTCATGGTCCCCATCTATGGGAAGCTTTCGGACATCTTTGGCCGCAAGCCAATCATGATCTTCGCGCTCTCATTATTCCTGCTGGGCTCCGGGCTCTCGGGAGCATCGCACTCCTTCGACCAGCTGATCCTCTTCCGCGCCTTCCAGGGCTTGGGCGCTGGTGGCCTCATGTCCATCGCCATCGCCATCGTGGGGGACCTCTTCACGCCGCGCGAGCGCGCTCGCTGGCAGGGCGTGACCGGCAGCATTCTGGGTGTCGCCTTCATCATCGGGCCAACGATCGGCGGATGGATCACTGATAGTCTCAACTGGCGCTGGGTCTTCTATGTGAACCTGCCGCTGGGCGTCATCGCGCTGCTCACGCTGATCTTCCTCATGCCGACCCTGCGCCACCCCCAGAAGGGCGTGAAGATTGACTTCATCGGCGCGGCGCTGCTCGTGATGGGCGCGGTCCCACTGCTGCTGGGGCTCAGCTGGGGTGGCTCGCAATACGATTGGAATTCTCCACAGGTGCTCGGCGCGCTGGCCGTGGCGCTGGTGGGCAGCGTCGCATTTGTGCTCTATGAGCTGCGCCTGGAGCGCCAGGGTGGCCAGCCGATCTTCGAGCCGACGCTCTTCAAGAATAACGCCTTTGCCATCTCGATCATCGTGACCATGTTCGCTGGCGTGGCGCTCTTTGGGAGCATCTACTACATCCCGCTCTTCGTGCAGGGTGTGGTGGGCACCTCCGCGACCAATAGCGGCGTGATCATTACCCCGCTCATGATGGCCGCAGTCGTCACCAGCATCTTCTCAGGCCAGCTCGTGGCGCGCTCTGGCCGCTACAAGTGGATCGCGCTGGCCGGCGCGGGCATCAGCATCGTGGGAACCCTGCTGCTGCTGCGACTGGGCGTGCACTCGACGAACTCGGATGTCGTGGTGGCGATGGTCGTGCTCGGGCTTGGCATGGGCGCTGGCATGTCGCTCTACACCCTCATCGTGCAGAATGCGTTGCCGACAAAGATCGGCCAGGCCTCGGCGGGCATCACCTTCTTCCGCCAGATCGGCAGCACGATCGGCCTGGCGGCGATGGGCGCGGTGATGAATGCGACCTATCCGAGCGCCTTCCGCGATGCGCTCCCCGCCCAGGTGAAGCAGGCGCTGCCGGCGCAGGCGCTGAAGAACTTCGATAATCCGCAGGTGCTGCTCTCATCTACCGCGATGGCCAAGCTGCACGACGCGTTCGCTCAGTTCGGCCCGCAGGGGACGGCATTGCTCAACGCGATTCTCGATGGGATGAAGACGGGCATCACGCAGGGAGTGCACAGCATCTTCTTGATGGGCCTCGGCCTCTCGATTGCCAGTGTCATTGTCCTCTTCTTCCTGAAAGAGATTCCCCTCCGAGGTGGTGGCACGCGCAGGCCATCCGTCGTCGCGGAGGCGGAGGAGACGCTGGCCGAGGAGGCTGGCGTGGCCTTGCCGGCAGGGCATATCTAGCCTGGCATCTCATGCGAAGGGGCGTCGCGCGTGCGGCGTCCCTTTTGCTATGCCTCGCGTTAGCCCAGCAGCTCTCGCAGGCGGGCGGTAAGCTGCTCACTCAGCGCGGTCACACGCTCGGCGGGGACCTCCTCACCGGGCGCGGGGTTGAGGTAGCCGAAGACACGCGGCCCCGTGAGGCTCTCCGGTTGGTCGGCCATGCGCGGGACCACATGGAAGTGGATGTGCTTGAAGCCCTCGGCCTCGGCGAGACACACGACATACTCTTTGGCGCAGCCGGTCACATCGCGCAGCGCCGTCACCACGGCCGGCAGCAGCACGGCATAGTCGGCCCACTCGCCGGCGGTCAGTGCGTGCAGCTCTTCCACGTGGCGGCGCGGCTCGATCACCACCCAGCCGGGCAAGCTGGTGGGGTACGCATGGTCAACGATCCAGAGCGGCGACTGCCAGATAATGGGACCTGGTGAGATGCGGGCCTCCCCGCGAATGGATGGGCATGCTCTACAGTCCATGGTCACCTCGCCTATGATAGAGTATTCTGGCACGTAGTCTATTTGCAGCGCCCATGATACCATGAGCCACGACTGCGACCACTCCGGGCTGTGTCAGGAGGACTAATTCCATGGGGCCATCGATTGGGCAAAGCTTCCTCGTTCTCGGCATCATCACGCTTGCGGTTGGCGGCCTCGCTCTGATCGGCTGGCTCATCTTCCGGCCACGTGCGCGCCGGGCAATCACGCCTCAGCCGGGCGACTCGTCGAAGCTGCCGGTGGTGCCGCAGCCGCACTGGCTGCTGGAGGATAATACCCTCGTGCGGGTGGGCGCCGTGCCACGCGGTGGGAGCGCACTCCCAGCGGAGGCCATGTCAGCGACGAAGCCGCTCCCTGCCGCCGCGCTGGAGCCCGCCACCGCGCCAGAGATCCCTATCGCCGCGCTGGAGCCCGCGCCTGAGCCCATGTCGGCCACGCGGCCTCTCCCCGCGGCTGAGCTTGCCCATGACGCCACACCCATGCCGGAGCCTGAGCCGGCCTCTGAGATGGCGCTGCCCGCCGCGCCCACGCCCACCTTCGAGCCCGTTCCGGCGTATGAGCCGGGCTATAACGCCTACCCCGTCTATGTGCCCGAGGCCCCCTATGAGCCAGAGCCTGATGCGAGCAGTGGCGACACACGGCCTGCCGAGGCCATGCTTCCCGACGTCCACGCCACGCAGCCGGTGATGCCTACGCCCGATAGTGGGCCATTCCCGCTCGCGCCGGAGGAGACACCCTTGGCGACCGGCGCGGCGCCACCGGCAGAGTCTGAGCCAGTCTCATCGCTGGATGACACGAGCAGCGACGCGCCTGAGCTATTCGCGTCATCATGGGTCATGCCTGCCGCACCTGAGGCCATCCTTACGGAGGAGGCGTCCGTCGCAGCGCCGTGGCTCACCGCGCCCGCGGAGGACGCACCACCAGCAAGCGAGCTGGTGGCTTCGTGGAGCGCCGAGGCCATGGGGACGGAGCCGGTCACGCCGCCAGCCGCCGTGTGGACCACGCCGCTGCCTGCGGTCGAGCCGGATGCGACTGGAACGGCTGCCCGCGAGGAGACCCCGTCATCGCACGGTGAGCCGCGCCCTCCCGCCGAGCACCAGCCCGCGGTCGTGCTCTGGCATGATGGCGGCAGTGAGAGCTAGTCCTCGTAGCGCTTGAGCACCAGGGTCGCGTTGTGGCCACCAAAGCCCATCGAGTTCGAGAGGGCGATGGTGAGCGGCGCCTTGCGTGCCGTGTTGGGCACATAGTCGAGGTCACACTCGGGGTCGGGCGTGTGGTAGTTGATCGTCGGCGGGATGATGCCCTCGCGGAGCGCCAGCGCTGAGATGCTCGCCTCGACGCCGCCCGCCGCGCCTACCATGTGGCCCGTCATCGACTTGGTAGAGCTGATCGCCACCTTATAGGCGTGATCGCCAAAGACCGTCTTGATAGCCTTCGTCTCGTCGCGGTCGTTGAACTTCGTCGAGGTGCCGTGCGCGTTGATATAGTCCACCTGCTCGGGCGCGATGCCGGCTTTCTTCAGTGCCCGGCGAATCGCCCGCACCAGGCCCGCGCCACCAGGGGCAGGCTCGGTGATATGGTGCGCGTCGGCGGTCGCGCCATAGCCGATGATCTCGGCATAGATTTTGGCCCCGCGCGCCTTCGCCACCTCGAGGTCCTCGATCACCAGGATTGCCGCGCCCTCACTCAGCACGAAGCCGTCTCGCTCCGCGTCGAATGGGCGGCTGGCGCCCTGGGGATTCTCATTATTGCGCGAGAGTGCACGCATCGAGTCGAACGCGGCGACTCACATCGCGTTGACCGAGGCCTCGGTGCCACCACAGATGACGGCCTTCGCGTCGCCCCTGCGAATGATCTCGAACGACTCGCCGATGGAGTGGGCGCTGGTCGCGCACGCCGAGACCGTGCTGAAGTTGGGGCCGCGCGCGCCAAGCTGCATCGAGACGACGCCCGAGGCCATGTCTTCGACCATCATCGTGATGAAAAATGGGCTGATGCGGTCTGGGCCTTTGTCGAAGAGGACGCGATATTGCTCTTCCATGGTGCGCATGCCGCCGCGCCCGCAGCCAATGATGACGCCGACGTCGTCGCGCATGCTGGCGATATCCAAGCCGGAGTCGGCCACCGCCTGGCGTGCGCCTGCCATGGCAAAGTGCACGAACTGGTCGTTGCGGCGGGCCTCTTTGCGGTCGAGATACTGGGTCACATCGAAGTCGCGCACCTCGCCCGCGAATTTGACGCCATGCTGGCTGGGATCAAACTTTGAGACTGGCGCGATGCCGGACTTGCCAGAGGTGATGCCCGCCCACGTGGTGGCGACATCGTTGCCCAGCGGGGTCACCATCCCTAACCCGGTAATCACGACACGTGTGGTCATGGCGCTCCGTCCTCACTCTATCCTGATTGGCGCACTCTCGCTATTGCCCTTCGCTGGCCGCCGTGGCCGCACCATATAGTATCATGCCGGGCCATCATCTCGCGGCGCCCGCTGACCCTGACGGGTGCGCCACCAGTCCAGCCCGATGACCAGCGCGGGGATGGCGACGAAGACGATCAGCACAGCCAGCATGAGCCAGCCAATCGCGCCTGCTTGCGCCACGCCATAGCCCACCAGCGCCCCCAGCAGCACGACCAGCACGATCGTGAGCCACCGGGCCGGCGGCAAGCCTCGAAAGAGCATGTCTCACGCGCCTTCCGGCTGTCTTCGCGGTGACGGCTCGCGCACCCACATCCTGGGTGAATGGTAGCGCAAGCGCCCTCGCCGTGAGTAGCCGCCGCATTTCCTGGCGCTGGCGGATGCGCTTGAGGCGTCCTATCGAGGTGGCGAGAAATTGCTATACTTGGTAGGCTATGCTGCGCACGGTGTGCGTGCGCGTCTGGGTGGGGAGACTTTCTATGATGGCGCCGGGACTCCGGAAGGGACGCTATGGACTGGCCTGCTTGCTGCTCGCGCTGCCCCTCGTGCTCTCGGCATGCGCGCTGCCCTTCTTCAACACCACTATCGAGGGCAACATCTACGGTGAGGCGCTGACTCCACCCGCATCTACTCCCCAGACGTCCACGCCAGTGGGCACGGCGAGCCCCTCACCCTCAGCCACGGGCACGCCGCCTGACGGCGCGCTGGCGATTCCCGCGACGGTCATCTGCAACGGGGTGAAGACGACGGCGAGCGCGAAGGGCGCATTTACCGTGCAGGTCGCGAATGCCAAGCAATATTCCTGCACGGCCAGCGGCTCGGGCTATCAGGATTTCTCGTGGCAGGCTACCACCCGCGTCGGCAGCAACCAGATCCGAGTGCGGCTCGTCAGCGTATCGCAAGACACCGCGTGCAATGCCGATGTCCTCAGCGGCTCAGTCACGTGCCCCATGCTCAGGCTCAAGCGCGCGACACTCCAGGGCAAGGTGCACGACGCCCAGGGACGCCCTATGGCGAGCCAGCGGGTGCGCTGCGGACGCATCGCCTTCCCGACCGACGGCCCCAGCCAGAATCTGGCCGGACAGACGAATTTCGTGACAGCGACGACGACCACCGATAGCAGTGGCCGCTATTCTCTGGAGGTGCGTCCCGGCGTGCTGCGGTGCTATTCGCTCAATGGTGGCGCCCTCACGACCACCACACCCGCACCCGGCGCGACCGTCACGCTCGACCTGCCCGGCTGCGGCAAGCCCTGTGGCGGCATGATCTATCACGATGGCCCGGTCATGCACACCGTGAATGCCTACGCGATCTACTGGCTGCCCGCGGGCGCAACCTTTGAGCCCGGCGGCTCGAACGACCGATTCCAGACGCTGACCAAGAATTACTTCGCGGATGTCAACGGCTCCGCGCTCTACAACATGCTGAGCCAATATGAAGACTATTCCGGCCCGGTGACCCCGCAGGTCAAGCTAGTGGGAAGCTTCGTGGACACGACGGCCTATCCCAAGGCGGGCACGCGCGCGAATCCGCTCGACCAGACTGACATCCAGACCGAGGTCTCGAAGGTCTCGCACGCGCAGCACTGGCCCGAAGGCGAGACCACTCTCTTCGTGCTCTTCACAGGCTATGGCATCCAGAGCTGCAGCGGCAGCGATGCGCACCGCGACTGCTCCTTTGGCGGCACACAGCATTACTGCGCCTACCATGCCAGCTCCGCGAGTCCTTTCACCGGGCAGGAGCTGATCTACGCGTACATCCCGGTGGTTCAGGATTGCACGAGCAACAATTACCAGGCCTACTATGGCTCGCCGCATGGCGATGTCATCGCGGAGTCGGTGATTGACTTCCTGGCGCACGAGCATTTCGAGGCCGTCACCGATCCCTATGCCACTGGCTGGTATGGCGACGATCCCGCGACCGCCGAGATCGGTGACCTGTGCGACACACAATATGGCGCGGTCAGCGGCTCAGGCAATGTCTCGCTCAACGGGCATCGTTACCTCATGCAGTCTGAGTGGAGCAACACCGCGCACGCCTGTCGCTTCAGCTAGGGGGACTCAGGATCCTTACGCCGGTGGGCAGCGAGAGGACACTACCACACCGGCTGGCTCGGGAGGAGGGCTGCCCGGCCAAGCCTCACGGGAGGGACCGTGAGGGACAAGCCACCTGTGGCGGCCCGCCTATCGCGCAGTTCCCCAACAACGGATAGGTCGGCATAGCCCGCCTGGCTCGCTGACAGTATAGAACGAATGTTCTATTGATGTCAAGTGAGCGGCACAAGACATGAGCCAATCTGGGCCTGTCGTTTGGTGCCCACGGCAGCCCTGGTGTATACTCGCCCGCAGTGAAGCACGGCGAAGGATCGCGGGGGAACATCTATGGATGAGCGAGAACGGTCAGGGTTCGAGCGGGGCATGGCCTCACGCCAACCTGGCCGCATGCCGGCGCGCACCCTGGGCGAGGCCACCACACAGCATGCCGCCGTGCCTGTGCCGCCTCCCATGCCCCGTGAGCTGGCGCCGCGCTCGACATTCTCGCGCCTGCCCGCGAAGCTCTCGCCCCGTGAGGAAGCCCTCTGGTCGCCCAATCGCCGGAAGCCCGAGCACAAGCGGCACCCGCTCATCGCCCTGGGCGCCGGCGTCGCCGTGATCGTCACGATCGTGCTGAGCCTCGGCTGGACCCTCTGGCAGGGTGCGCAGTCGGCGGGTCACGGCAGCTATCCCACGGCAAAGCGCACCCCCTCTGGCACCGAGCAAGTAGACGCGAATGGGAAGCCGATCGCCAGCGGGCACGGCCCTGAGTCGGGCCCATGGACGGCCAGCGCCGCCGTCGTGCCAATCTACACTTCCACTGCGCGCGCCGAGCCATGTAACGATTCCGTCATGTTTGTGGACCATATTGACAACTGGACGGTTCCGCCGGGCTGCTATGGCAACGTCTATGCCATCAACCCGAAGGACTATCCCTATGCCTATGGCTTTGGCTGGTGCAACTGGTGGGTGCGCGAGCACCATCTCAAGCAGCCTGACATCACCGAGAACAAGGCATATGACCACGGGAACAACCCGGTGCCCGGCGCGGCCATCTTCTTCTTTGGCAATGTGCAGGGTGCGGATTCCGCGGGTCACTGGGCGCAGCTGGTGGCCATCGCGCCCGATCACTACTGGATGCTCATCAGCGAGATGAACTTCGCGTGGCGTGGCGCGGGCTGGGGTCGCGTGGATTTTCGCTATGTGCACATGGGGCCTGGGGTCGTCTTCGTCTATGCGTGAGGGCAGGCGGACGCATGAACCTCGTCATCGGGCTGGACCTCGGCACCACGACGTGCAAGGCGCTCGCCCTCACCCCGTCTGGCGAGGTGGCGGCCTCCGCTTCGGCGACCTATCCACTGCTGACTCCGCAGCCCGGATGGGCTGAGCAGGATCCCACCGTGGTGTGGCGGGTGGCGGCGCAGACCCTCAGTGCGGTATGCCAGCAGCTGGGCGCGACGGCTATCACCGCCATCGGGCTGAGCGGCGCGATGCACAGTGCCCTGCCACTCGACACACATGACCTGCCTCTGGCCCACGCGATGACCTGGGCCGACCAGCGCGCGACCCCGCAAGCCGAGGCGCAGCGCGCACAGACAGATCCCCTCGCGCTCTATCAGCGCACCGGCTGCCCGCAACAGGCCCTCTATCTCCCGGCAAAGGGACGCTATTGGGCGGATCAGCTTGGCCCCAGGCTGGCGCGGCTCGTCTCGCTGAAGGAATATGTCGCGTGGCAGCTCACCGGCGCCTGGGCGGTGGATGACGCGCTGGCCTCCACCACGGGGCTGCTCGATATCCATACGCGGCGCTGGGATGCCGAGGCTCTGAGCCTGGCGGGGCTGACCCCGGCGCAGCTCTCGACACTGGTGAGCTCTGAGGCGACCATCGGCCAGGTGACGGCGCCGGCTGCGAGCGCCACGGGGCTGCCGGTGGGCACGCCGGTGATCGCGGGGGGCAGTGACGGCGGCATGGCGCAGGTGGGGATGAATGACGCCATCGTCATCACCGTGGGCACGAGCGGGGCCATCAGGCAAGTGGTGAGCCAGCCTCGGCTAGATTCCCAGGCGCGCACGTGGTGCTATGCGCAAGATGCCATGCACTGGCTGGCTGGTGGCGCGATCAACAACGGCGGGATCGTGGCCCAATGGGCGCAGCGCCACTTCTATCCCAATGAGCCCATCGAAGTGATGGACCGCGAGGTGGGCGAGATCGCCCCCGGCGCCGAGGGCGTGATGGCACATCCCTATCTCACCGGGGACCGCACTCCACACTGGAATGCGACCGCGCGTGCCACGCTGAGCGGCTTTGGGGTGGAGCACACCCGAGCGCACCTGGCCCGTGCCTTGCTCGAAGGGGTGGCCTTTTGCCTGGCCGATGTGTGGGAGCTGGTCGGCAATGCCAGTGAGGTGTGGCTCACAGGAGGCATCACGCAGGCACCCGTTTGGGCGCAGATCGTCTCCGATGTGCTTGGGGTCCCGCTGGGCCTGGCCGCCGGAGCGGATGCCTCCGCCGAGGGCGCGGCCCGCACGGCGCTGGCCGCAGCGGGAACCGCGTTGCCTCCACGGCCATCACCCAGAGCCCGGCTCGAGCCTGACTCGGCCCGACACGAGACGTACAGCGCCCTCCACCGGCTCTTCCAGGAACGCTATGCCGCACTCTATGGCTGATGAGCACACCAGCATTCGCCACGTCTCACCGAGATGCCGCGCCTGCGAATCTCTGCCTGAAAGTGCTTCCGCACACCCATCGCATATGCTACCTTTGGAGGGACGGTCTGGTAGGTCTCTGTAGGCTGTCGCTCCTCACGCGAAAGCGCACGCGCTCATGGCACACATCTGCATCACGAGTGACCTGCACCTGGGCATCACTGCCGAGCCCACCATCCGCGCGCTGGTGGACCGCATCGGCGAGGGCGCGCCTGACCTCACTGTGCTCGCGGGCGACCTGGGTGAGCCTCTATCCTCCTTCACGGGCTGTCT
>DASWAC010000126.1:0-4002 GCA_036391335.1 Ktedonobacterales bacterium | reverse complement strand
GGTTGGGAGAAGTGGTGGTACACGGCCTCTCAGCGCAGTCCTCGCAGCTATGTCATCACGACTGGTGGGCATGCGCTCTTCTATGACGATGAAGGACGGCTCATCTATGATGAGATGATCAACAGGTGACAATGACTATGTGGGACACCGCCCCAAACGGGCAGTCATCCCCACGAGACGCAAAACTGGATGGCCCTGTACCAGATGAGCGGCTACAACTGTTGGGTGGCTAGAGAGGCACAAGGGATGCATGCAGACGCTTTATCGCGGAGTGGTCCCGGATACCCTATTAGAGCATTTGACGGTGCACACTCGAACTTGGATGAATACCGCTTTCAACCTGGTGGGCATCGAGAGAATGCTGGCCGCAGCCACTGTCTTCTGGCCAGATATCGTGGAAGAGGATGGGTACGTATTCATCGCCGAATTCTACACCCAGGCAATTGAAGGATTGATGGAGCGATTTGGGGGCGATAAGCGCCGGATTGAACGCTGGGTGAATGCATGGTCACTCGAGACGTTCTTTCTCGGAGATGAATTGGCACTCTCACCCGCTCTAAGTGACTCCGCATTACTGACAGCGTTCGGGGAGATCTTGCGCCATTTCTGGGTGCTGCGCTTGCAGACGCTCTTTCCCAACCGTAGGTTTATTGTGGAGGTGGGAGAGGAGATTGAAGGGGAGCTGGGTCTCTCTATCACTCTCTATGAAGCCTTGCCCTGAACACGACCGCAAAGAGACACCCTTGGTGGTGTATCCGGCAAGGTTCAGGTGACGACGGGCAGCACCAGCGCGACGACCTATTACGTGGCAGGGCCCAGGGAGATCGCGGGCGACGTGGTGCTATACTGGCAGCGGCGCCGCTCTTCTGACGCGGCCTGCCGGGAGGAGCACTCGTCATGCGCTGGCCTCGCGTGAGCGGCATCCTGCTGCACCCCACCTCGCTGCCAGGTCCCTATGGCATCGGCGACCTGGGGCCAGAGGCTATCCGCTTCCTCGGCCAGCTAGCCGCGGCCCGCCAGCGTGTCTGGCAGATGCTGCCGCTGGGGCCGACCGGCTATGGCAACTCCCCCTATTCCGCGCTCTCGGCCTTCGCGGGCAATACCCTCCTCATCTCGCCGGATCTGCTGCTGGCCGACGGCCTGCTGCCACGCGACGCGCTCACTCACGCACCGGCTGCCTCGACCATGCGTGTGGACTTCCCCAGCGTCACCCGGTGGAAGGGCGAGATGCTGCGGCAGGCCTATGCGCGCTTCGCGGCAGGCGCGGCGGGACACCTGAGGGCGGAGCTCGACGCTTTTCGTCAGGCGCACGCCGGCTGGCTCGACGACTATTGCCTCTACACCGCGCTGAAGGAAGAGCACCATGGCGCCGGATGGACCGCATGGCCGCGCCCGCTGGCCCTGCGTGAGCCCGACGCGCTGGCTGCCGCGCGCCAACGCCTGGCCACAGGCATCGAAGCGGAGCGCTTTGCGCAGATGCTCTTCTTCAGGCAGTGGCACGCGCTGCGCGATGAGGCGCACCGGCGCGAGATCACCCTGATGGGCGACGTGCCGATCTTCGTCGCGCCTGACAGCGCCGATGTCTGGGCCCGGCGAGATCTCTTCCGGCTTGACGCGGAGGGGCATCCAACGGTGGTGGCGGGCGTGCCGCCAGACTATTTCAGCCCGACCGGGCAGCGCTGGGGAAACCCTCTCTATGACTGGGCCGCGATGAGCCGCGACGGCTATGCCTGGTGGATCGCGCGGGTGCGGCAGGCGAGTGAGCTGGTGGATGCGCTGCGACTGGACCACTTTCGCGGCTTCGACGCGCACTGGGAGATCCCCGCCAGCGAGCCGACGGCCGTCCACGGCTCGTGGCAGCCTGGCCCCGGCGCGGCACTCTTCACCGCCATCCAGGACGCGCTGGGCGATCTGCCCTTCGTGGCGGAAGACCTCGGGGTCATCACGCCATCGGTGCGCGCCCTGCGGCACGACCTGGGCCTGCCGGGCACCAAGGTGCTGCAATTCGGGCTGGACGACGGACCCGAGAGCATCCACCTGCCGCATCATGTCTCCACTCGCACGGCCTATTACACCGGCACGCACGACAACGACACCTCGCGCGGCTGGCTGGATTCCCTCACCCCAAAGCAGCGGCTCTGGGCGCTGGCCTATCTCGACACCCCCGCGACCGATGCGCCCTGGGCGATGATTCGCGCGGTCATGGGCAGCACGGCGCGGCTCGCCATCTTCCCGTTGCAAGACCTGCTGGGCCTGGGCAGCGAGGCGCGAATGAACTTCCCCGCGAAGGCGGAGGGCAACTGGGAGTGGCGTTACACGCGTGAGCAGGTCCCGCCAGACCTCGCGGCGCGACTGGCCAGCCTCACCGAGATGTTCGACCGCCTCGATGAGCGGCGCGACCCCGCCTCCCGAGATGAGGCGGCCCACGGAGGCTGAAAGCGTGGAGTAGGGGGTGTTGTCTCCCGAAGGATAGGCCCGCACGCAGGGATGCTCATGATCGGCTCGAAGCACGTGCACCGCGAGAGCTGTCGCAGTCCTCGCGGTGCCGCCAGCTTGGCTACCTCAACCCCCTACACTTCCGGTTGTGACGGCGCCTGCACGCTCGTAATTCGCGATAATGATGCCACTTGGAGAGATTTGGCTCTCTGTCACCTTGAACGCTGCCGGAATGGTGCCATCGGCAAACAACCGCTTTCCACTGCCCAACGTCAGCGGGTAGATCTTGAGCCAGAACTCATCCACCAAGTCGTGCTTCATGAGCGTCTGAAGGAGATTCGCACTGCCGTACACGTGCAAATCCGGCCCTGGCTGCTGCTTGAGGTTGCTGACTTTTTCCGCGATGTCTCCGCCTAGAAACACGGAGGGCTGCCATTCGTGAGACGTCATGGTGTTCGAGGCGACGTACTTGGTCGCTGGATTGACGCTCGGCCATACCTCCGCATGGTGCGGCCAGTACGATGCCCAAATGTCAAAGGTTTTGCGCCCTAACAACAGATCAAATGGCATGTTCATCTGCTTATTCATGACGGCGCCAATAACCTCGTCAGAATATGGCGCTTGCCACCCGCCATACGCGAAGCCACCACTGGTATCTTCATCTGGGCCGCCTCCGGCTTGGATGACACCGTCAAGGGTAACGAATTCGAGTGCAATGACTTTTCTCATGGCCGAGCTCCTCCACCATCTGGCGACCTCTCAAGAGGCCGTGATGCTACGATGGGCCTTCAGGCGCGCCCAGCGGCACGCATCGTGCTTATTCCGTGGCACATCCCTCAAAGCGGGAACGAAGAATAGAGCGCAGAGAATCGAATCCTATCCCAAGAGGGAGCTCAACCTGCTATTCCATTGCCACACACGCTCTGAGAGCAGGCGTCAACGCCACGATCGCGACATGCGCTAGTCCTCTGCCTCACCACTGAGGAAGGCTGCCACCGCCGCGCCGGCCTTCTCGCCGCTGTGCATCGCGCCATGCAGGCTTGCTGATTCGGTGAATTCGCCGGCGAGGAAGAGCCCGAGAGTGGGGGTCTCATTCTTGGGCATGCGCTCGAAGATGCCCGGCGGCTGGTCGAGCATGGCGTAGCGCACGCGATAGATACCCACCTGGCGTAGCTTGCTGAGGTCTTTGCCGGGGAAGAGCTGCCCCAGGTCACTCAGGCAGCGGGCGGTGAGATCGGCATCGCTAAGGTCGCTCACGCCGAGCACCGTGGCCGCGAGGAGGTGCTGCCCCGCTGGCGCGAAGTCCGGAGCGAGGTTGGTCAGCTGTGCCACGCTATTCACGAAGGCGCCGGTGTTGGCGTTGAGGATGAGCTTCGGCCCGGCATAGAGCCGCTCCGGACCCGCGAGATAGACCGTGGTGACGCCACGGCCCTCCGCCGAGATGCGCTGCCCCGTCAGCTTCGCCGCATTCGGGGCGTCTGTGGCGATGATGACGGCATCCGCGGCGACCTCCTCGCCACCGGTCAGGGTCACGCCCACCGCCCGATCATCCGCCAGCACGACGCC
>DASWAC010000125.1:0-3332 GCA_036391335.1 Ktedonobacterales bacterium | reverse complement strand
TCGAGGTGTGCGCGGCCAGACAGTAGGTGCAGCCGTTGGTCTCGGAGACCGCCAGGGCCACCTGCTCACGCAGCTTGCCGCGCAGCGTGCCGTGGGAGAGCGCCCGGCTCAGGCCCAGATAGCCTACCAACACGGCGGGTGCGTCCGCCATCGTCGCCAGCATGTTCGAGACCCGGCCAGACTTGGCCAGAAGTGGATCCAGCAGCTCTTTCGCCTTCCCGGTGGCTGCAGTTGGATCGATCTGCTTGATGCGTGCCATGGGCTGACTCCTGTTCTGTTGACTGACGCGCCGGTATCTGGCGTGGTTGCGTCGCCAGATCTTGGGCCACCTCGCGCCCGTGCGCGCCTTCAACGGGCAGCTTGGGGAAGAGACGAAGGGCGGCGTCACCCGCCGCGACTAGCGCATTCACATCATAGAACAGATAGGGCGGAAGACTCGCGGCGCCCGGTCTGGGTGGCTGGGCGCTCATGCGCCTCCTCCAGTGGGTCATAACCAGACAGGGCGAGTCCTTATCGCGGTGGCCTCTGCCAGGCGAGCGTGGTGAGGCCATTGGGTGAGGCCATTGAGACGCGGGGCTGGGCATGCTACAGTCTGGGCAGCAAGGAGATGTCACCCCATGCGTTATTTTGCCAGCCTCAGCCGCTTCGCGCGGGCGGAGGTCGTCTGCGGCACACTCACGGTGCTCAGCGGTCTCATCGGGTTGGGCTACTTCGCGTTCATCGCGCTCCCCGAGACCCATCAGGCAGTCTCGCCCGCGAATTATGCCTTTCTCGGCATCATCGTGCTGATCCTCATCACATTCACCGTAGGGCTCTATAGAGATGTCGTGCTGCAGACCCTCGGCGGGCTGGGACTGCTCATCGCGGGCAGTGTAGGGATGTTCTGGTTCATGGCGCTAGGCGTGTTCGCCTATGGTCCCGCACTCCTGCCGAGCTTTCTCTTCTCGATCGCGACATTGATCCTCTCGTGGATGCGCATCACCGCGCAGCAAGGCAGCGAGCCTTCCGCCTGAGCCCATCTCAGAGTAGTCATCCCCAGCTACATAGTCAGCGCAGGTGTGTTCTGCTAGTGTGTGAGTAGAGTCGCTCGGTGCACAACGGCGATTCCGGAGGCCCGACATGCCACAGCCAGATAAGGGGCTCCCCAAGGGGACGCTCGCGCCAGATTTTACGCTGCCCACCGCGGAAGGCGGCGAGCTGCGTCTCGCGGACCTGCGTGGCGGCTGGGTCGTGCTCTACTTCCTCCGCGGCACCTGGTGACCAAACTGCCGCAGGCATTGGGCGCAGTTGCGCTCTGACTCATCCAAGCTCACCGATCAGGGAGCCCGCTTGCTAGCCATCTCCGTGCAAGACGTAGACGATCTGGCCGAGTTCTACGCGAGGGCCCCCGCGCCAGTGACCCTGCTGAGTGATAGCAGCCACAAGGTCGCCCAGGACTATAACGCCTATAACGCGCTCAGCCTCGAAGGCTTCCGCATTGCCCACCCTGCCGCGTTCATCATTGATCCGCAGGGCATGGTGCAGTGGTCCTATGTCGGCTCGAATCAATTCGAGTGGCCACAGACAGCTATCGTCGCGGAAAAGCTCGCCGGCGCCATGGCCAGCGCACAGGCATAGGCTGCCGCACGGATGCGTCTGGCTTCAAGTGGGCTGCGGCGCGTGCAAGACCTTCAACGTCTGGGGCGTGAGCGACCGCTATTCGTGGATCATGTCTTACATGAGACACTGGGACGAGCCTCTCCTCTTCGACGCGGACTTCCAGCCCAAGCCGGCGTATCAGGCAGTGCTGGACGGCTTCCGCTCCTCCTGACCGACCGCCGGAGCGCCAGACCGTCTCCCTCCTGTGCGCTCCGCTCCATGTCATGCTCTCTACCCAGGGAGGGATTTCCCTCCAACACGGCCCCCGGGTATCTGAGGCGCTAGAGGCGCCCGCATCGTGGTAGCGTGGCGACCTTGGCCGGGAACCTGGGCGCAGTGTCTCCGTACGCTTGTCTCGACGGTGGTGAGAGCGAGTCCGACTGCCCACAACTGCCCATGCGGCGGCCGTGCGCTCCCCGATGTGCGCCGCACGACCACCTGTGCCATCTATCTTCTCATACAATTCACATATTAGCGATTTACAATGAGGGGGACCCGTGTTTCCATTGTAAGTTCAGAAATTGGACGGTTCCTCATGCGCATCCTGGTTGTCGAAGATGAGCGGCGCCTCGCGGTGATCCTGCGGAAGGTGCTGCAAGAAGAGCACTATGAGGTGGACCTGGCACACGAGGGCGATACCGCGCTCACGATGGCGGTCGAGGGCAGCTATGACCTGCTCGTGCTCGACCGTATGCTCCCCGGCATGGATGGTCTCGACATTTGCCGTGAGCTGCGCACCCATGGCAGCTGGGTGCCCATTCTCATGCTCACCGCGCGCAGTGAGGTGAGAGATCGGGTGCACGGCCTGACTGCCGGCGCCGATGATTATCTCACCAAGCCCTTCGCCATGACGGAGCTGCTGGCCCGCATCAAGGCGCTGTTGCGCCGTGGCCAGGCTACGGACGGGCTGCAGCTGAAGGTGGATGACCTCGTGCTCGACCTGCCACGCCACGAGGCGCGGCGCGCGGGCAAGCTCATCGAGCTGACCCCCAAGGAGTTCGCGCTCCTCGAATTCCTCATGCGGCATCCGGGTCAGGTGCTCACACGCGCGCAGATCATCGAGAACGTTTGGCAGTATGATTTCGATGCGCTCTCCAATGTGGTGGATACGTACATCCACTATCTGCGCGACAAAGTGGACAAAGGCAGCTCACGCTCACTCATTCAGACTGTGCGTGGCATCGGATATAGGATTGGCGCGTGAAGAGGCTAGTGCAGGCGCTGCGCGACGCCGTCACCCGGCTCACCAGGGAGAATCCCGCTCGCATGAGCGATGAGGCTCGCATCCCAGATGCGGCGCAGCGCATGTTCGCGAAGATCGGGCGGCGCCAGACGATGTGGTATACCCTCGTGCTGGCGATCGTGCTGCTGCTGGCCGGGGTGCTGCTCTATGGCGGCATGCAGGCGGCGGTCTATAAGTCGACCAATGATCTGCTCACCCTCGAAGCGGCACAACATGCTGCGCTGCTGGCGCAAACGAATGGGGGCGCGACCGCGTGCCAGCTCGTCGTCGCTCATGAGCGCCCGCCCTTCTTCATGGCTTGCTATGACGCTTCAGGCACCTGGCTCGCGGCCAATTCATTGGTGCAAGAAGACGCCCCGAAGTTCATCCGCACCGATCTGGCACAGGCCGCCCTCAATAGCTCGAGCGGGATGGCATCGGCCATCATAGATGGCGGCGATAACGGGAATGG
>DASWAC010000124.1:0-4231 GCA_036391335.1 Ktedonobacterales bacterium | reverse complement strand
AGCGCCCGGCTGCTGTCGCCCATCGTCGCGCATTCGATAAGATCAGCCGCAGTGGGGAGTCGCGAGCACACGATGCGGGGTGAAAAGTAGAACAAGTTTTCCACAGCCTGAGGGGCTTCTCCACCAAAAACGGCCAGTTATGCACACTCCCGCGAGGAGCTAGCCCACGGTGCCCATGGGGCTCGACCATGCCCGCCACAGGGTCGCAGTGCCCAAGTGCTAGAATGAGCCAGGACATTTGCACCATGAGGGTAGGAGGCACATAATGGCTGACCTCATTGACCGTATCACCATGGATCCATCCATCGCCCATGGGAAGCCGGTCATTCGCGGACTGCGCTATCCGGTGGAGACTCTTCTTGAATTGCTGAGCTCTGGTATGAGCTTTGATGAGATCCTTGCTGACTACGCCGATCTCGAGCGAGAAGACCTGCTGGCGGTGCTCGCCTTTGCCGCCAGGCTGGCACAGGTGAAGCGGATGGAGCCTATCAGTCAGTGAGTGAGCATCAAGCATGAAATTTCTGATTGATGCGCAACTCCCCAGGCGTCTTGCTGCAGTGCTGCGCATGGCCGGTCACGACGCGCTCCATACCCTGGATCTGCCGAATGGCAACCGCACTACTGATATGGAGATCAATGCTATCTCAGCCCATGAACAGCGCGTGGTTGTGACAAAGGACGCTGATTTTGTCAACTCATTCCTCTTGTCGCATCAACCCTACAGGTTGCTACTGATCTCCACCGGCAATATTCGGAACATCCAGCTCGTTGCACTCATCCAAGCGCATCTCGTGCAAATCACGCTGGCGTTTGATGCTCACGCCTTTCTGGAGCTCACGCAGACCAGCCTCATCATCCATGAATGAGCGCTGGGTTGCTACATCTCTCTAGCCCACGGTGCCCATGGGGCCGAGCGGTTCGACGACGCCCGCCAGGGGCCAGCGTGGCGCGCCGACTCGATAGACGACGCGAGCGATCTCCCAGGTGGGCAGGTCGCTCGGCGCCCCGGTGGGGGGCGTCGCGGCCTCGGCGGCTCGCTTCGCACGCCCGGTGGCAGTGGGGATCTCCTCGCCGGCGGGGGTGGGCTTCTTGCGGGTGCGGGGCATCTTCGGCACAGGCCAGCTGAGCCAGCGACTCAAGCTGCTGCCTGGACGCAAGGGCGTGAGCTCATAGACACTGCCGGGACGATAGCATGGCACACCATGGGCCCAGACGACCTCATCGCCACCAAGGATCTCGAAGCAGGCGCGATGTAGACCACGACCCGACAAGTCGGGGTCCACCGCGATCAGACGACCCAGACGGCCACGCGGATGCAGCGGGCCGCGCTCCCAGGGTTCCTTGAGGCGGTGCGCCCAGCCCCAGTGCGGGTCGCGCTCGGGGTGCTCGGAATCCTCAGGGGTGGGCAGCAGGGTCAGCAGCAGCGCGAGCTGGCGGCGGGGCAGTGGCACCATGCCATCGGGCTCACCGGCCTCCAGGTGGGCGAGAGCCCAGGCCAGATCACTGTTGCTCAGCACCATGCCGGGTCGCTCGACACGGAAGACCCCGGTATCCGTCTCAATCTCTACCGCCGTCACCACATCGTGCCGGGCCAGCTTCGCCGGCAGACCTGCCCCACGCGCGGCAGCATCTTGCCCGGCGGCCAGCTGCGCGGAGGCAAGACCCTCCTCCATCGTGAGGATGCCACTGCCCAGGCCACGTCGAGGTCGCCCTTTCCGTGTGGACTGCCGGGGAGTCGCCGGGGCCGCGTCGAGGGTGCGCGCGGACGTGGGGAGCACGGGGCGCAGTGAGCGCAGATGGCCATAGGGTCGGCCCACGCGGATCATCCCTGGGCGCCCCTCGCCTTCCAGCGTGTGCAGTCCCCCGCCGGGAATGGCGTGTGCCACCAGCCACACCTCAGGATCGAGCGCGGCGACCGCGTTGGGCCCAAGGTAGGGCGAATCGCTGGGGAGGACACTGGCAGCGCCAAGGCCAGCAGTCGCCGGAGCCGCTCTGGGCGCGACGGGCGCGGGCGGCTGTGTGGCGGGCGCAGGGAAGGTGGCGGTGATGGCTGATAGCGGCTGCGCCAGGGTGCGTGAGCGTGGGCGTGTCGCCGTCTCGCGCAGCACGCGAGGTGGTCGTGTCTGCAGAGAAGATGTGTCTCGGGGAATCTGGCTGTCCGCGTCCGCCATGATATGACCTCCATGTCTTCCCGTGACTCACAGCATGCGCCTTCGCTCGGATTGCCGAGGCAATTGTCCGCGAATGGCGTTACCCTGCCAGTGTATCTTAGAACGGGTGTTCGTGTCAATGCTGGCTCGCTATCACCTGGATTTCCCGCTCTGAGCCGAATCGAAGCCGATATAAGTCTGAGCCAGGGCGCGCGAGCGCACGTTCACCAAGACGTAGGGAGCGGCATTCAGGCCACGTCAGCGGTGCGCCAGGTGGAACTATGATAGACTGGCCTTCGGACCCTGGAGGATCTTTGTCATGTGGTGCCCTCATTGCGGCAGTCAAAACCGAGAGACGGCGAAGATGTGCGCCGCGTGTGGGAGATCACTGGGGAAGAGTGGGGGCGGCATGAGCGGAGCAGCAAAGGGCAGTGCGCGTGCCGTGGCAGTGTCCCTGCCAGCTCGTCCGGACATCGGGGCGCCCGCGCGCACCACGGAGGATATCGTCATGCGCACCTATCTGCGGCTGGCGACCTTCCTGATCATCTTGCTGCTGCTGGTGGGCGTGGGCGCCTATGCCGCCGTGGAGGCCGCGAATGGCATCCTCCTTGGGGGCGACGCCAGCGCACTGGCGCGACGGGTCTGCCATGATCTCACCAGCCAAGGCTACGACGATCTGACCTCGCTGGTGGACCCCACACCCACCTTCAACGCGACCGATGCCTGGTCGGCCGCGGTCGTGCGCACTCAGCTGCGCCAGGCCGATAAGATCAGCGGTCAGGTGACGAGCTGCTCCGCCGACCCTATCACGCGAGACGCCACCGGAAGCCACGCCGTGCTCCATCTCGACCGCGCGAATAGCAGGGCGCTCACCATTGACCTCTGGATTACCCAGCAGCATGACGGCACGTGGCTGATCTCGCGGCGCACTGCGCTGACGCCGGGACTCTAGCGAGCGCGGCAGCTGACTCTCGTCGTGGCGAGTCTCAGTAGGTGAAGATCTGGCGGAAGCGCAAGAGACGGCGCACCTGGAACGCGAATGCCTCAGGACTGACCGGCTTCACGAGGAAGTCATCCGCTCCGGCGGTGAGCGCGGCGATCTTTTCCCCCACGCCACGCCGGCGCGAGAGCACCATGAGCAGCACATTGCTCGTTTGCGGCGCGGCATGGATGCGGCGAATGAAGTCAATGCCGTTGCCGTCGGGCAGATCGAGCTCAGTGACGATTATCGTGGGCACATGGGTGGCAATGGCCTGATTGGCGCCGGCGATGCCCGCGACGATTCCCGTGGCGCAGCGGTCCGCGATGGCTGCGGCAAGTCGCTGTGACCCTTCGAGATCGGGATCTACGAAGAGCACAGTGGGTACCTGGCTAATGCCAGCGAGGCGGGGAGCGGCAGGCTTCATTGTAGTAACGCTCCTCACAAGGATGAGCATGGCGAAGGAATTCAGTTCGGGAGGGAGCATTGGCACGTGGGGACTTCGCTTCTCTGGCGACAACCACTGCGAAGTCGGCCACGATTCATCGTAAGATTGTCGCATAAGGCAGTCTACGATACAAGAGACATTAGGAGTTGGTAGGCCAGGTGGGCAAGCGGGCGACAGAATACCTAGAAGACCCTCACCAGAGCCATGCCAGTGAGGGTCTTCGCACACGCAGAGGTGGGATGACGTAGCCCGCTAGGAGGCGCGCAGGGTGGCGAGGGTGGCATCGATCTCGTGCCAGACGGCCTGGCGCCGTCCCTTGGCGAGGGGGGAGAGGCGCACCGGCATCTGTGCGGCCTCCCAGGCGCGCACGGCATCGGCTTGGACCCCGGCGGGCAGCCGTCCCATCGCCCAGGCGGCCCGGGTGGTGGCCAGGAGGAGCCCAGGCGCCAGAGGAGCGCCGCTGGATCCGGAGGGAGTGGGGGGGGCGAGGTAGAAAGCGGGTCCGGCGAGGGCGCTGCCCAGGGGGCTGGCGAAGGCGAGGTGGGCGGCCTGGGCGGCTTGGGCGACGCGCGGGCGGGAGCGGACGCGGCGGCGGCGCCAGGGTGTGGGCAGGAGTCTCATGGTCTGGGCCTTTCAGGGTGAGTGAGCGCGAAG
>DASWAC010000123.1:0-8482 GCA_036391335.1 Ktedonobacterales bacterium | reverse complement strand
CGACCTGTAGCTCACCCATGAAAGGATGAGACGACATGGCGGACATCGCGAAGTTTTTGGACAAGGCGTTCGAGGGCAAGGAATTTGCCGAGCTAGCGGATGCGCCTGTCTCCGCGCTCCAGGGCGTTTCCCAGGCGGATGAGGATGCGCTCAAAGCGGCCCTCAACATCAAGACGATCCGTGACCTCGCCGAAAACAAGTTCGTCCTCTGGGCGCAGGCCATCACCAACCTCGCGGGGAAAAAGCCCTAGGGCCTCGCCCATCCCACCCGAGAAGCCCGGAGAGCATCTGGGCTTCTCGCTCTTTCTCACGACTCATCCGAGGCTGATAGACAGGCGGCCGCTCGCTCAGGTACAATCCCCGCACCTGGCGATGATGCCAGCGGGGCGATGAGATGCGTTAGAAAGTGCGGGTCACCGTGTCGCAGCCAGCCTCTGGCGCCTCAGCGCGCCAGCCACTCGTGGTCGTCTATCCGGGAACCTTCGACCCGGTGCACTTGGGTCATCTCGACATCGCTCGCCGCGCCGCCAGTCTCGCCGATGAGGTCATCGTGGCGGTCTATGAGCAGCCCAGCAAGTCGCTGCTCTTTTCCACTGAGGAGCGCCTGGCAATGTGGCGTGAGGCCATCGCACGTGAGGGGCTGACGAATATCCGCATCGAGCCATTCTCGGGTCTCATCGTCGAGTATGCCCGCAGTCGGGGGGCTCGCGCGATCGTGCGTGGGCTGCGCGCCGTCACCGATTTCGAGTATGAGTTTCAGCAGGCGCTGATGAATCGCAAGCTCGCCCACGGCATCGAGACGCTGATGATCGTCACCTCGGTGAGCTACCTCTTCCTCAGTGCGTCACTCCTCAAGGAAGTCGTGCGGCTGGGTGGGGATCTGAGCGATCTCGTGCCCCCGCACGTGGCCGCCGCGCTGGCGCAGCGGTTTCCCACGGCGCGCTAGCCGGCCTGGCGCGCCTAGACAAGCTGCGAGACCAGCACTTCCGCGGGGAAGCGCATCGCGTCGGGGTCACCTGACCAGAAGAGCCGCTTGAGTGACTCGCCGGCCGCAAAGAGCAGGTGCTGCTCGGTCACGTCGCGAGTCTCCAGATAGGCCGGTGAGCCATCGTGATGGCGCGTGGCCGAGAACCACTGGGCGATTGGCGAGTCTATGATGGGCCGCACGAGGAAGCAGCGCATCTTGAGCGAGCCCTCGTCATCGGGCACGAAGACACGCAGCTGGGGCCGCCCGGCGACCAGATCGAGGCGATAGAAGACGCCATAGTGCTCGCGTGAGGTCTGAAAGAGCGAGGCTTCGGGCGTGCCGAGCACTTCGAGGTCATTGGTGGCACTCACGGGAGCGCTCATCAGCAAATCAGTGTGTGAGGCAGAGGAGCGATGATCGTCCTCGCGCGCGGCGGTCTCGAGGACCACCCCCAGGGGACTCAAGATTTCGGCAAGTTGTTCATCAAGATTCATTGAGGGAACTCCCTTCTGCTGATTGGGACGAACCTAGCCCCTCACAGGTAGCGGGCGTAGGGAATTTCTGGCGCTCTTGTGTGTTCTTCCTCTTCAACCGCCTGCCGGAAGTGAGCGGTACCCACGCCCACACTGTTTGACAGCTCGCCACGCCGGTGTGTAGAGTGCCAGCACGCGCACTGAAAGGAAGGCATATCGTGTCCCCTGAGCTTCTGCAATACGCGACGCTGGGTCTCCTGGCGCTGCTCGTCGTCGGCGTCTTCGCGCTGGCGCTCGCGCTGCTGCGCCGGCGTCCGGCTTCCCCGGCGGCCACGCTCACCCTGCCCACGGGGGCGGAATCTTTTGCGCCGGTGGTGAACGTGTTCCAGAGCCAGATCAATGAGATGCGCGCCGTGGTAGAGCGCCAGGCCGCCGCCGCTGAGGCTCGCCGCGAGCAAGAAGACCAGACCCAGAAAGAGATTCGGCAGATCGCGCGGGTGATGTTAGGATCCTCGACGAGTGGCCGCTCAGGCGAGCGGGTGCTGCGAGAGGCGCTCAAGGGGCTGCCCGCGCAATGGCTCATCGAGCAGTACGCGGTAAATGGCAAAGAAGTCGAATTTGCCATTCGGCTGCCAGACGGCATGGTCTTGCCCATAGATAGCAAGGTCGTGGCGCAGTCGCACCTCGACAAGCTGGATGCCGCCGCCACCGAGCAGGAGCGCGCCAGCAGCGCGAAGGAGGTGCGTGATGAGGTCATCAGGCGCTCGAAAGAGGTCACCAAATATGTGGATGAGCGCACGCTGAGCTTCGCGATCATGGCTATCCCCGATGGGGTCTATCAGGTCGCCGGGTCCACGTTTGGAGATGCGTTCCTGAAGAATCACGCGCTCATCCTTCCCTATAGCCTGGTGATGCCGTTCATCCTGCTCACCGTCGAGCAGCATAACCGCGCGCCCATTAGCGCGGACGATGTGCGGGCGACCTATCTGCTCACGCAGGCCGTGGCCCATCTTGCCAAAGCCAGCGATGCCCTCGAAGGCCACGTGGGCGACGCGATCACCCGCATGCGCAACGGCGCGGATACGGTGAAGAACGAGCTGAACGCGGCCCGGCTGGCGGTCAGCCAGGCGCAAGACGCCGCCACAGCATCCACCGCGAAAGATGGCAAGGTGCGCGTCCTGGCTTAAGGTGTGAGCGACACGGCTGCGGGCACCTAGCGCAGCCAGCCCTCGCCATCAGTGGGCTGGCCACCGGTGGGCCGCTGCGAGCGAAGCTGCTGCGAGAAAGACTGTTGGCTGGGGGTCAGGCCTCCCGACGGCACGGACCCGGGTCTGCCCGAAGGGAAGACCATCTCAGAAGGACGCGGCCTCGGCGCGACCCCCATCTGATTCAGGAATTGCGCCGCGAAAGCGTTGGGGCTTTCCACGAAGTCGGCGAACGCCTGGGCGCGTGCCGTCAGCGCGGACCAGTTTCCCTGGTTGACGAGCTGTGGCGGCATGAGGAAATCACCTAGCGCGACGGCGCGTATCGGCGTCTCGAAATATTCCACCAGCTGCTCGGCAGGGATGTTTCCTGAGATTTGCAGGCTGAGTCCCGGCATCTGCCGGAAGAGTGAGCGCACATACATCGGCCCATCAAAGACATCGGCGGGGAAGAGCTTCACCATCTCCGCGCCCGCCCGCTGCGCCGCGAGGATCTCCGTCGGGGTCAGGGCGCCCGGAATGCACGTGATGTTGGACTCGCGGCACATCTTGATCAGGTCATAGCTCAGCACCGGCGACGCGATGAACTTCGCGCCGAATGAGAGCGCCTCGCGCGCCTGCTGCGTATCCACTACCGAGCCGGCGCCCACCAGCACATCCTGCCGGGGCGCCAGATGGGCCAGAATCTCGTGCGCGCCTGGAATGGCCACAGAGATCTCTATCATGGTGATGCCCGCATCGGTCAGCGCGTCTACCACACCCAGCGCCTGAATGGCAGTCTCGGTGCGCACCTCGGCCACCAGGCGACGGCGCTCCATCAGACCGACGACCTCGCGTGGAATCATCTCGCTCCCTCGCTTCTCCGCGTGCATTCCTCATCTGGCGCCATTGTAGCATCACATGCCAGGCGTGACGCGCTTGACCATGCCCGATGGCAGCCCTATACTCAGAACGTCTGCTCAGCCGCCGGATGAGGCTCAGAAACAGGAGAATACGCCCGTGGGGACGTTTCATATCGTCGTGTTGCCGGGTGATGGCGTCGGTGAGGAGGTCATCGCCGAGGCGGTGCGCGCCCTGCGGGCCGTCGAGCGGCGTGGCGGGCACACCTTCGAGATGACGCACGCGCTCATCGGCCAGCGCGCCATCGCCCAGGAAGGCGCCGCTATCAGTGACGCGACCATGGCGGCCAGCGCGGCCAGCGACGGCATCCTCTTCGGCGCGGTCGGCGGCGGTGGTGTGGGCAGCCCGGAGGACCCCAAGCAGCCGGAGCACGGGCTCTATCGCCTGCGTCGCGAGCTCGAGCTCTTCGCGAATGTGCGCCCCATCAAGACCTGGCCCTCCCTCGCGGGCGCATCCGCGCTGCGTCGCGAGGTGCTGCGCGGCGTGGACCTCGTCGTCATTCGCGAGCTCACCGGCGGCATCTACTATGGTCGGCCCAGCGAGATTCGCGAGGCTCCTGGTGGCGCGTCGGCGATCGACACCCTGACCTATACCGAGGCGGAGATCGAGCGTGTCGTGCGCTATGCCTTCGAGCTGGCCCGCAGCCGTCGCAAGCTGCTCACCTCGGTGGATAAGGCCAATGTGCTGGCGACCTCGCGCCTGTGGCGGCGGGTGGCGGGGCGCGTCGCGGTGGACTATCCTGATGTCACCCTCTCACACCTCTTCGTGGATGCCTGCTCGATGGAGCTGATTCGCAAGCCTAGCCAGTTTGACGTGATCGTCACCGAGAACATGTTTGGCGACATCCTCACCGACGAGGCTTCCATGCTGGCAGGCTCACTTGGCATGCTGCCCTCCGCCAGTCTGGGCACGAAGCGCCGCAGATACGGCCAGCTCGGCCTCTACGAGCCGATCCACGGCACCGCCACCGCCCTGCAAGGCCAGAACGTCGCCAACCCCATCGCCAGCATCCTCAGCGCGGCGCTGCTGCTGCGCTATTCGCTGGGACTCAAGCGCGAGGCGGGTGCGGTGGAGCGTGCGGTGCGGCGGGCCCTGGCGGCGGGCTATCGCACACCCGACATCGCCGGCGCGAAGGAGCAGGCGTGCTCCACCAGCGAGATGGGCGAGGCGGTGGCGCGCTTCCTGGCCGAGTGAGGCTCCCCAGTGCACTGGCCACCCTCATTGGCGAGCGTTTCCCCAGGGCGCAGACCTAGCCGCTCATGCGCCAGACAGATCGTATTTCTAGCGCCGCGGCTCACCCCCTTGCCAGAGCGGGCGCTATTGGCACACAATGAGATGCCCGCAGACCAATGAGGCGTGGGCACAACATGATACGAAGGCCACGGAAGAGTCATGAGAACAAAGAAGCCCGCCGTCAACGTCGTGGCAGAGCTGCGTGAGCGCGGCCTGCTGAGCCAGATCACCGAGAGCGGCCTCGAAGCTGCCGCCCAGGCTGGGCCGTTGACGCTCTATTGCGGCTTCGATCCCAGCGCGGCTAGCCTGCAAATCGGCAACCTGGTCCCCGTCATGGTCCTGGCCCACTGGCAGCGTGGCGGCCACAAGCCCATCATGCTCGTTGGGGGTGGCACCGGCATGATTGGCGATCCCAGTGGTCGCTCGGAGGAGCGCAACCTGCTCAGTCACGATGATGTGATGGCCTACACCGAGATCATTCAGCAGCAGCTTGCCCGCTATCTCGATTTCAGCGGCGCCAACGCGGCGCGGCTGATGAACAACTTCGACTGGCTCAATAAGATCACCCTCATTGACTACCTGCGCGACATCGGGAAGCACTTCACCGTCAACAGCATGATCGCCAGGGAGGCGGTCGCCACGCGCATGCAAAGCGATGATGGCATCTCCTACACTGAGTTCAGCTACATGATCCTCCAGGCGACCGACTACCTGCATCTCTACGAGCACGAGGGCTGCACTGTGCAGGTCGGTGGGCACGACCAGTGGGGGAACCTCGTCTCCGGCGTGGACCTCATCCGCCGCAAGCATGGGGCGCATGTGCACGCCATGACAGTCCCCCTCATCACCACCGCGAACGGCCAAAAATTCGGCAAGAGCGCGGGCAATGCGCTCTGGCTGGATCCCGCCCGCACCACACCGTATGACCTCTTCCAGTACTGGATCAACATTGACGACCGTGACGTGTCACACTACCTCAAGGTCTTCACCTTCATGCCACTCGCGGAGATCGCGGGGCTCGATGAGGCGCAGGCCACCGACCCCGGCAAGCGCGTCGCGCAGAAGCGGCTGGCCTTCGAGGTGACGAAGCTCGTGCACGGCGAAGAGGTCGCCCGCGCCGTCGAGGCCGCCACCCGTGTGCTCTTTGGCGAGGGAATCGCCGCGCTGACGCCCGACGTGCTGCCGCATCTGGCCAGCGCCGTGCCGACCTCCGATCTGCCCGAGACGTTTCTCCCCGGCACGACCACCCTGGTGGACCTGCTCGTCGCGGCAGGCATTCAGCCGTCGAAGGGCGCGGCGCGGCGACTCATCCAGCAGGGCGGCATCTCGGTCAATGACGCGCGGTGGACCGATGTGGAGGCGCCACTCGGCCAGGAGCACCTGCTCTTTGGGAAGGCGATGCTCATCCGCGCGGGCAAGAACCGCTATCATCTCTTGCGAGGCCGCTAGCGGCTCATCCTCTGTGCCTGCCGGCACGCAACCAAGCGTGATGGCAAGCCGTAGCACAGACGTAGTGCCAATGGTGAGGCATGTCACCGTCATCTCACCCAGGGAGAAAACCTTCTATGCGTTCACCCAACGCCTGGCGTGCCATCCGCCTTTTGGCGCCCCTTGCCGTCGTCTCGCTCGTGCTGGCGGCCTGCGGCCTGACGACGGGGACAACCCAAGGCACACCGGTGCCAAGCATTACTCCCGGCGGACCCACCCTGCCGCCTGGCAGCGGCCTCGGCGCACATCTCTATTCGCCCGATCAGGTGCGCGCAGCCTATGGCGCGCAATCGCTCTACGAGAAGGGCTTCACCGGCAAGGGCCAGACCGTCGTGCTCATCGAGTCTTTTGACGCGCCCAACATCGTGAGCGACACCGCGCACTTCTCCAGCTATTTCCACCTGCCTCCCGCGCAGATCACCGTCTTGTCGCCGCTGGGCACCAATAACGTCGCGACTTGCTCAAGCGACACCTCTGGCTGGGCCGGCGAGACGACCGAAGATGTCGCCATCATCCACGGCATCGCGCCAGACGCGAAGATCGTCATCCTCACCAGCCCGGTGGATGAGACGGAAGGCGTCGCGGGCCTGCCGGAGTTCCGCCAGCTCGAGCAATATGCGATAGATCACCAGCTCGGCAATATTATCTCGCAGAGCTTCGGCGCCTCTGAGATCAGCCTGGGTGACTCGGCCGGCCAGGCGGAAGTCGCCAAGTGGGCTAGCTTTTACCAGGATGCCACCACCAACAAGCACATGACGTTTATTGCCAGCTCAGGCGATGGCGGCGCCGCGGACTACGCCAACGCGGACGACGCCTGCAACCAACGGCTCGCCTCGAAGCGCTCGACCAGCTTCCCGGCGGATGTCCCTTGGGTCACCGGGATCGGCGGCACACAGCTCAACATCACCAGCACCTCGGTCGGCGAGAGCGCCTGGAACGACAATCTCGGCGGCGCGAGCGGCGGCGGCTTCAGCACCCTCTTCTCGCAGCCCGACTTCCAGAAGACACTGCCCGCGGGAGTGCAGAGCCAGTTTGGCGGGAAGCGCGGCGTGCCGGATGTGTCGTCCTCAGCGGATGAGACACGCGGCTTGGCGATGTATTTCCAGGGGAACTGGCAGCCGGTCAGCGGCACCAGCGCCGGTGCGCCCATGTGGTCCGCGCTGATGGCTATCGCTAATCAGATGGCTGGTCACCCGCTGGGCTTCATCAATCCCGCCCTCTATAAGATCGGCACGTCAGAGAAGGCCGCCACCGATTTCCGCGACATCACGCAGGGCAACAACGGCCAGCCGCAGGTGGGTGTCTCTGGCTTCGATGCCGTCCCTGGCTGGGATGCCGTGACCGGGTTCGGCTCGCCCATCGCCGAGAAGCTGCTGCCTGACTTGATCGCGACGATTGGCTAGGAGGGAAAAGGTTGCGGTGCTGGCTAGCCCTCTGCCACATAACGCACCGTGACCCGCCCGCCCTCGTGCCGCGCTACCTCGTGGAAGCCCGCCGCCAGGAATGTGGCGGGCGAGCCCATGTAGGTATAGAGCCGTGGGCCTGGCTCAACGGGATAGCCCTCGATGATCCGTGCGCCAGACTCCACGGCATAGCGCACCGCCGCGCGCAGCAGCCCCAGTGTCAGCCCCTGGCGGCGCACGCTGGCATCTACGAGGAAGCAGACGACGGACCACGCCGGCGTGTCATCCATGCGTGGCAGGCCGCGATAGCGCTCCAGCGCGCCATAGGTTTCGCGCGGGGCCACCGAGCACCAGCCGACCGGCTCACCATCGCGATAGGCCAGCACGCCCACGGGGGTGCTCTGGCGCACCTGGCCCTCCAGCGCGGCCACGCGGGCGTCTTTGGTCGAGCGGGCGAATTCCGCGCTTGTCAGCCGCCAGCGCATGCAGGAGCAATAGCGAAACTTGCCGTGGCGCTCGGAGAAGCGCGCCAGGTCCGGCAGTGTCTCGGTGGTGACGGGCGCATAGGTGATGCTCATGAGTGGGGCCTCTCTCTCGTGCTCTTTGATGATATCCCCGCCGCGCTCATCGCCCGCACAGCATGACCTTTGCTATGCTCTGGGCAGCCCCCCACGCCCTTGCGCGTCAAGGGAGCGCGACATTCGAGGAGGTCTCCCCATGCGGACGGCATTGCTCATCATCGGCATCTTCGCGGTCCTGATTGGCATCGTATGGATCCTCCAGGGACTCAACGTCCTCGGCGGCAGCTTCATGAGC
>DASWAC010000122.1:0-4763 GCA_036391335.1 Ktedonobacterales bacterium | reverse complement strand
GAGATCAACTCACACGTGAGCGATCAACAAGGGCGCATGGCGGAGATCGAGGCGCATTATCAGGCCGAGGGCGCACAGATCGACCATCTGGATGGCGTCACGATTAACTTTCCCACATGGTGGGCCAATGTGCGCCCATCGAATACAGAGCCGCTTTTGCGCCTGAATGTGGAGGCGAATTCTGAGGCTGAGATGGAAGCGCGACGGGATGATGTGCTACGCTTGATTCGGCGCTGAAGCCATTGCCTCAGCATGATGCTGAGGCGCGGCGCCATCACGTAGCCGTGCGTGTTCCCCAAGAATCAGGGAGGGTGCTCAGTGGGCGTCATCTCACGCTTCACGACGTACATCAAGTCGCTCTTTAGTGGCGCGCTCGACCGGGCGGAGGACCCCGGCCAGACGCTCGACTATTCGTATCAGGTGCAGCTCGAGCAGCTGCAGAAGATTCGCCGCAGCATCGCCGATGTGGCCACCTCGGAGAAGCGGCTGGAGCTGCAGCAGGCACAGGTGAACGCGCAGATCGCCAAGCTCGACGACCAGGCGCGCACCGCCGTGACCGCGGGTCGAGACGACCTGGCCCGCATGGCCATCGAGCGCAAGCAGAGCCTGCAAGGGCAGATCGACACCTTCAATCAGCAGACCGAGCAGCTCAAAGCACAGCAGCAAAAGTTCGTGGAGATGGAGCAACGCCTTTCGTCGCGTGTGGAGGCCTTCCGCACGCAGAAGGAGATGGTAAAGGCGCAATATGGCGCGGCCCAGGCGCAGGTGAAGATCCAAGAAGCCACCACCGGCATGTCGGAAGAGATGCAGGATGTGAATCTGGCGGTGCAGCGCGCTCAGGACAAGGTGCTGCAGATGCAGGCACGCGCCAACGCGCTGGATGAGCTGGTCTCGCAAGGGACTCTCCCGGAGATCGGCGGCAGCAACGACCCACTCGACCGCCAGCTGGCGCAGCTTGGCGCTGGCAATAAGGTGGACGATGAGCTCGCCCAGCTCAAGTCGCAGATTGCGGCGCCCGCGCCACAGGCACAGCTGCCACCGCCCGCCACCGGTGAGACCACACCTGCCGAATAGGACACATCCCATCAACGCCGATAAGGAGGCCGCGCATGATCATTCGCATTCTCGGCGACAACCAATATCGCCTCGCCGAGGAGCATGAGGCCGGCATAGACGCCCTCGACGACAAGCTGGTGGATGCCGTGCTGGCCAACGATCCCGAAGCGTTCACCAGCAGCCTGAAGGCGCTGCTCGACTACGTGCGCACGCATGGGACGGAAGTCCCGCCGGATGAGCTCATCGCCTCGGACGGCATCTTGCCGGCGGACGATATGACCCTCGCCGAGACCCGCGCCGCGATGGAGCAGTCGTCGCTGAAGATGCCCACGGAGCACACCGAAGGGAAGACGGTCTAGGTCGCTACGGCGCCCACCGGTCACCAATCCCACCTGACACAAAGCCCAGGGCGCATCAACCCTGGGCTCGTGCAGCCGATCCATGCGGGCGCATTTTGGGGTGCGCCGGCGCGATTCCCCTCCAGGCGCTAGACGTGAATCGCCCTATCTGCTGATGTGCTCGCCGGCGGGGTAGCCGCGCTCACGGGCTCCTGCGGCAGAGGCGGCGCCGCAGTGGGTGTCTGGTCAGGCTCCGACCGCCTGCTCACGACACCATAGAGGATGGCAAGTCCAACCAGAATCACGGCGATGGGCCAGAGTCTGCTCAGCCAGACGAGGAAGGTGTCTCCAGCGCCACCGAGCAGGCTCAGACCAATGATGGCGAGCACACCGCCTGGGATGGCAGGCCACCAGGGGAATCCATCGGACTTGGTGAAGTACCGCTGCAACGGCATGATGAGCAGGAAGCCCAGCCCCATGCAGAGGGTGATGACGCCACCTTGCGCCTCGCCCGAGAGGCCCGAGAAGACGACCTGCGAGAGTAGCACGCCTGAGCCAATGCCGGAGAGGATGCCACCAGGAATCATCAGGCCAGGACTCTGCGCCAAGATGCCCCACACGATGAAGGCCAGCCCAAGGGCCAGCACGACACTCTCGCCCATGAGGGTCCACTGGGTGAGCGTTGCCACCAGGGCCAGCGCACCGATGACGATCAGCGCGATGCCCGCAAGAGATTTGCGATAGCGTGCGTCCGATGGTCGCACATTCGCCGGCAGCTTAAACAATGGGGTCTGCATATGAGGTCCCTCCCTTTGCGCTAGGGCCTCTCTCACGGCAGAAATGTGGCGCCCCGTCCCAGCGGTCGCTGCCGTGCGTGCGAGAGGCCCACATCTTTCATACGCCGTCCGTGTCACAGTGCCATCAATCTCTAGCATCATGAGGTCACGGGCGAGACACACCGGCGCATCCCATCCCCAGCACGCTAGCGCGGCGCGCCTGCCATGTGGCATACTGCTGTCAGTGTGAAAGGGGTCGCTTGATGCGGCTGACGATTAGCGCCGGACTCATCGCCTTTGTGGGGGTCGTGGCCGTGGTCTCGGGGCTGCTACTGCTGCTCTGGCCCAGGCGCGCTGCTGGCACCCTGGGGGTGACACTGGCGGATGCAACCACCGAGAACTACGCGCGGTTCTCTGGCGTGCGCAACGCCGCCATGGGTGCGCTGCTGCTGGGGGTGGCCATCGTCGCCTGGCGCACGGGCGCACTCAACCGCGCCGATGCCGGTGGGCTGGCCTTCGCGTGGGCCGTGGTGCAGGGCACGGATAGCATCATCTTCGTGCGGGTGGGCAGCCGGAGCGGGATGATCACGGCTGCTGCGCTGGCGCTGCTCAGTCTGACTGCCGGCGCACTAGCCTGGGCAGGGTGACGGCTCACGTGATATCCCGCCGATAGACGAGTGCCGTGCCGTCCAGGCAGAGCACGCCATCCTGATTCGTGACTGCCGTGCGCAGCTCGATCAGTGGCTTGTCCTCGCGGAGTGAGAGCACCTCGACCTCGCCGGTGATCACATCGCCGATGCAGACCGCGTGGCGGAAGCGCCAATCCACATGGAGGAAGACGCTCCCTTCCCCTGGCAGATCATGCGCGACGATGGCATTGAGGATGCCGGTGATGATGCCGCCCTGCACGATGGGCGCGGGATACCCCAGCCGGGCGGCCAGCGCCTCGTCGTAGTGCAGCGCCTGATGATCGCCCGTCAGCTCGGTGAATAGCTCCACATCGCGTCGCGTGATAGGCTTCTGCCGCGAGGCGCGTTGCCCGACGTGCACGGCATCCATAGGCATCATCCCCCTGACGAGTCGCGCTCACGTCACCACCACACTCATGCCACCACCACGCGTACCCGCTGCACCGAGTTATTTTCATAGCCGCCTGTGTTCCAGGCCGCCTGCAGCGGCTGCACATTGCCTGCGCTATCGGTCGCCCGGCAGCAGAGCTCGTGCGCGCCAGACGCCGCGTCCCACGCGAAGCTCCACGGACGCCAGGCATACGCAGAGGCGGCATCGCCAAGGCTGGCGTCATGCCATGTCTGGCCAGCATCATCACTGACTTCGACACGGGTGATCGCGCCCCAGCCAGACCACGCCTGGCCCCGCAGGGTGCAAGAGCCTGCTCGCAGGTGGCGAATGCGCGTCTGATATTCGGGAATCCCCGGCGGAATCATCAGGGCGCGTGGCTTCATCCGTGTGACAGGCGTGCCGGCATCCTCACTGGTGGCGCGAACGCGATAGGCGTGGGATTGCTGATAGCCCTGGAACGGCTCGGTGAGCAGGGTGACACTGCTCAGCCACTTCACATGGGTCATTCCATACCAGCCCGGCACGATCAACCGGACAGGGAAACCATGCTGCGGCAGCAGCGGTGCGCCATCCATCGCGTAGGCCAGCAGCACCTCATCACGTGTGGCCTCCGCCAGGGTGAGGCTGCGCGCGTAGTCTTGCTCTTCACCGCCATCAATGCCGCGATCCAGCCCGGTGAATAGCGCCTCGACGGCGGTGGCATCTATCCCTGCCTGTGCCAGCACCGCCGAGAGGGGAGCCCCGGTCCATTCCGCCGTGCCGACCGCCTCGCCCAGCCAGGGCTGGCTGACCACATGAGGGCTGAGGAGTCCGCGCCCATTCCCCGCGCATTCGAGGGTCACCTGTTGGGTCACGCTGGGCAGCGCGCGCAGCTCATCGAGCGAGAGAGTCAGCTCGTGGGCGACCGCGCCATTCACGGTGAGGCGCCAGGTGGTCGCATCCACCTGAGGGATGTCGTAGTGGATGAGCAAATAATGCAGGCCCACCGGCGTGCAGGAATAGCAGAGCGCTTCGAGGGGCATGGCGTGGTTGCGCGAGGCGAGACCGAGCTCATCAATGCTAAACTCGTTGGCGACGTGTGGCGCTTTCGTCTGGGTATCCATCGGCGCGATCCTCTGCGCTGTGCGCCCTGGCGCGGCGAGCCACGCATGCGTGCTGGCGGGTCCGCGAGGGGCAAAGTCTGCGCACATTTCCTATACCATATTCGGGTGCGTCCCGGCTCGCCACATGCGGACGATGATGCGTGGCCGCGTCAACCGGCCCCTTGTCAAACATTAACCGCCCTTTAACTCGACGCTAACCTCGCCGCGATATCTTCCGCAGGGCGCCCATGCAGGCGCTTCGCCGGGGCTGCTCAGCACATGGCTGGCGCGCCGCGAGAATTCTCTTCCCAACTCTCAGGAGGAATCATGTCGCACTTTCGTGTGCCACTGCGCGCTCTGGGCGCTGCGGTGATGGGCCTGCCTCTGCTGCTGGCCGGATGCGCCAGCACGAGCAGTCCTACCACGCCCAC